>NZ_JBQDEX010000104.1:3547-9989 GCF_052084945.1 Oceanisphaera sp. | reverse complement strand
CCTCCTTACACCTTACTGATTTATGTTAGCCCGTCCGCCTTACAATTATTAGACGTGCCGCTGCGCGCCACCAGCCGGCTGAAGCGGCTTCTACCAGTAAAACGGTGAAGTGGACTGGCTGAGATAAACCTGTTAGGAGTGAGGGGGACGACACTTAAAGCCAACCTAGTGCGCTCGTAGAGGCCGCTTCAGCTGGCCGATTTTGCGTAGCAAAATTAAAATCTGATTTTAATGACTGCAAAGCGGACTGGCAGAGATAAACCTGTTGGGGGTGAGGGGACGTAATAAAAACCTTATACTATACCCTCGCCTGTAGAATGGATTGCCGCGTCGCTGCGCTCCCAGTTTTAAAGCTTGGTGCTAGGCGCTGGGCGCTTGGCGCTGCTTTTAGTCATTGCGAGCGCAGCGCGGCAATCTAGATCTTTTCTTCCAGCTTCTAGCTTCCCGCTTCAAGCTATCTTTTAGGTTTTATCTCGTCCCCTTCACCCCTCACTCCTCACAATCTTTATCCGTGTATTCCGTGGCGAAAAAGGGTTAAAGCCTAGCTGGAAGCGTATGGCTGTCTGTTAGTTAGCTGTATCGAGTGGTGCGAAGCTTTTTACTAACTCGTCTAAGGCTTTAAGTTGCGCTAAAAAGGGTTCTAGTTTGGCCAGTGGTAAGGCGCTGGGGCCGTCGCATTTTGCAGTGGCCGGATTGGGGTGGGCCTCTAAAAATAGTCCCGCTAAACCGGTGGCAAGGCCGGCTCTTGCCAGGTCTACTATTTGTTCGCGGCGCCCGCCTGAGGCTTCGCCTGAAGGATCACGGCATTGCAGGGCGTGGGTTACATCAAAAATAATAGGTGCGCCTTGGGTGATTTTTTTCATCACGCCTAAGCCCAGCATATCCACCACTAAATTGTCGTAACCAAAGTTAGCCCCACGCTCGCACAGCATCAGTTTGTCGTTACCGCATTCGATAAATTTATCAACGATGTTTTTCATTTGCTCTGGGCTTAAAAACTGCGGTTTTTTAATGTTGATCACGCGATCGGTTTTAGCCATGGCCGCCACTAAGTCGGTTTGGCGTGCTAAAAAGGCCGGCAGCTGAATAACATCGGCCACGTCTGCCACAACGCTGGCTTGGTGCGGTTCGTGCAAGTCTGTAATAATGGGCACCTTAAAGGTGTCTTTTACTTCTTGCAGCAGCTTCATGCCCTCGTCAAGGCCTGGGCCGCGATAAGAGTGAATGGAAGAGCGGTTGGCTTTATCCCAGCTGGCTTTAAAAACATAAGGAATACCCAGTTTTTCAGTGACCTTAACGTAGTGCTCGCAGGCTTGCAGGGCAAGGTCGCGAGACTCCAGTACGTTGATGCCCCCAAACAATACAAATGGTTTGTCGTTAGCAACGGGAATCTGATTAATCTGCACAGTTTTCATCAGCATATTTCCTTAATGAAAGGTTTGGGGAATTAAGTCTAGCGCCAGCATTTGCGCTTTAAGCACATCAGATACTGGATCGTCTGGGCATTGTTCAATAAAGTATTCAAAGTCTTCGGCGGCTAATTGATGACAATCGAGCTGTTGATATAAGAAGCCTCTATCTCGGCGCTCAAAGGGGCAGTCGGGCTTAAGTGTTAATAGCAGCTCGCAACACATCAGGGCTTGTTCTAGCTGCTGGTGATGAATAAAAGCCCCTTTAGACACATTTAATAAACGGGTAAGTATCTCGACTGGCTCAGCAACACTTAAATGTACCGGTTTAAGAGTGGCAAGGTTACCTCTGGCACCGCGTAGCATGAGCTTCATTTTGTCGCGTGTTAACGCTTTGCCGGTAAAAGGGTCGATGATTTCGCTGTGCTCATCTTGGCCAATGCGCACTAAAAAGTGCCCCGGAAAACCAATGCCCTCGGCATGGATATTAAAGCGTTCACACAAATATAAAATAACAATGGCAAGCGTCACCGGAATACCGCGACGACGGCTTAACACCTGATGTATAACGCAGTTATCAACCGAGAAAAAACGCTCCCAGTCGCCAGCAAAACCTAAGGGGCCAAACAAGGCAGCTAACAGATCGCGGCCGGTAAGCTCTTTTTGTTCGCCAATATGACGAGCCAACTCTTGTTCGATGGCAAACAGCTCAACTTCTGCTTTATCGCGCGCCGTTAGACCATATAAGCTTTCTACTACATCTAGCGCCAGCGTCATTACACCGGCAGGCTCGTTATTTAACCAAGTGTCACTAATGTTAGTTTTTAGCATGCTGTCTCTTTAGACCACTGGGCCAGGGTTATGCGTTCTTGGTCGCCATAATCACGCAAGGTATTAATGTTTTGATACCCTTTGGCGGTAAAATAATCACGGACCAAAGCGCCCTGCTGCCAGCCGTGCTCTAACACTAAATAGCCGTTGCTAAGCAAATAATGAGGGGCTTGATCGATAATGTGTTGTAAATCGGCCATGCCGTTTTGCTTGGCAATTAGCGCTGAATCGGGCTCAAAGCGCACGTCTCCTAAACCTAAGTGCAGATCGGTGGCGTCAATATAAGGGGGATTCGACACTATCATGGTAAAATGCATGCCCGCTAACGGCGCAAACCAACTGCCGTGACGCACCTCTATGGCAAGCCCTAAGCGCTCACTGTTAAAGCGCGCTAAATCGACCGCCTTGGCATTAAATTCAACGCCAATAAGGGTGTCTTGTGGGCGCTCACTTTTTAGCGCCAGTGCAATGGCGCCGGTACCTGTGCCTAAATCGGCTACGGTGGCAGGCGCTTGTGGCAAACGGGCAAGGGCCGCTTCTATTAGCAGCTCGGTATCGGGACGGGGAATTAAGGTGTCGGGTGATACCGCTAAAGGGAGCGACCAAAATTCCCGCTCCCCTGTTAAGTGCGCCACCGGCTCACCCCTTTGGCGGCGAGCCGTTAATGCAGTCAGCGTGACTTGTTCGGCGTCACTTAACGCATAATCTGGCCAAGCAATTAAAAAGCTCATGGGCTTTGCTAGCACATGGCACAGCAACACATCTGTGTCTAAGCGTGCAGATTCAGAATTAACCAGCTGCTCACGCATCCAGTGTCGCCAGTGTGCAAGTGTCATTAGTGCTCTGCCAAAGACGCGAGTAAATCGGCTTGATGCTCTTGCAAAATCGGCTCTGATAGCATTTCTAACTCGCCTTCTAATACATCATTTAAACGATATAAAGTAAGGTTAATACGGTGATCAGACACTCGTCCTTGTGGGTAGTTATAGGTACGAATACGATCCGATCTGTCGCCTGTACTTAATAAGTTACGGCGGGTATCTTGCTCTTGTGCGTGGCGCTTATCTTCTTCAATTTGCGCTAATCGCGAGTTTAATACCGTCATGGCTTGAGCCCGGTTTTTATGTTGTGAGCGCCCATCTTGGCACTCTACCACCACACCGGTAGGCAAGTGGGTAATACGAATAGCGGAGTCTGTTTTGTTGACGTGCTGCCCACCGGCGCCCGAGGCCCTAAAGGTGTCGACTCTTAAGTCGGCGGGGTTAATGACAATGGCTTCCGCTTCGGGTATTTCAGGCATCACCGCAACCGAACAGGCCGAGGTATGTACTCGCCCCTGAGATTCGGTTTCGGGTACGCGCTGCACTCGGTGACCGCCCGATTCAAATTTGAGCTTGCCGTATACACCGGTGCCGGTAATGTGGGCAATTAATTCTTTATAACCGCCGTGTTCACCCTCGTGCACGCTAATAATTTCTATTTGCCAGCGTTGTTGCTCGGCATAACGGCTGTACATGCGAAATAAGTCACCGGCAAAAATAGCGGCTTCATCACCGCCCGCCCCGGCTCTTATTTCTAAGAAGCAGTTATTGTCGTCGTTCGGATCTTTGGGCAGTAACAGCACTTGCAACTCTGTACCCAAGCTTTCAATATCGGCTTGGGCGGTAGCAATTTCTTCTTCAGCCATGGCCTGCATGTCTGCATCATCTTCGTCTAACATTTCTTGTGCGCCGGCTAAGTCTGCTTCGGCTTGCCGGTAGCGTGCATAACAGGCAACAACGTCTTCTAATTGCGCGTATTCTTTGGTGAGGGTTCGGTATTGGTCTTGATCGTTGATCACAGACGCTTCACTCAGTAGCGCTTCTATTTCTTCGTGACGCTCCTGCAGCCCTTCCAGTTTCTTTAATATGGATTTATTCATGGTGTCTCGCCGGTGTGGCTCAATCAGTGTTGACCCAGTTTAAGGTGGTTGGCTAATACGGTAAGCATATCTTGATCACCGCTTTGCCCTGCTTGGTTCAACGCTTGAGTAGGAGTATGGATCAGTTTATTGGTAAGGCGACGAGCTAGACGCTGCACCACTTGTGCGCTGTCTTTGCCCTGTGCCAATGCCTGTAGCGCAAGCGTTAATTCTTGTTGCTGCAACAATTGTGCTTGGCTGCGATAGTCTAAAATTAGCTTCACCGATTCAAGCGAACGAAACCAGGCCATAAAATGATCGCGCTCTTCTTCTATGATGATTTCCGCTTGTTTTGCTGCCTGTTGGCGCCCAGCCATGTTTTGCTCAATAATGCCTTGTAAGTCATCAACGGTATAAAGGTAGGCATCATTAAGCTCGTCCACTTCGGCTTCTATATCACGGGGTACAGCAATATCAACCAACAAAATAGGCTGCTGGCGGCGCACTTTTAATGCTCGCTCCACAAGACCTTTGCCAATAATGGGCAAGGGGCTGGCGGTGGAGCTGATCACAATATCGGCTTTAGGCAAATAATCGGGAATTTGCTCAAGGGTGATCACCTGAGCATTAAATTCTTGAGCGAGATTTTGCGCGCGCTCAAGGGTGCGGTTGGCCACCGTCATCTGTGTAACCGATTGCTCTTTTAAATGACGAGCCACTAATTCTATGGTTTCACCCGCCCCAACCAGTAATACCTGAGTACGGCCTAAGTCAGAAAAAATGCGCTTAGCTAAACTCACCGCCGCAAAGGCGACCGACACGGCACTACCACCAATTTCAGTTTCGGTGCGTACGCGTTTGGCCACAGAAAAGGTTTTTTGAAATAAACGGTCTAGTACACCGCTAAGGCTGCCTACTTTTTGTGACTGAGTATAGGCCAGCTTCATTTGCCCCAATATTTGTGGTTCGCCCAGCACTAATGAGTCTAGCCCGCAGGCAACCCGCATTAAATGACGCACCGCCTCTTCACCATGATATTGGTAGAGACAGACATTAAGGTCGCTTTCATCAAGTTGATGAAAGCCTTGCAGCCACTGTCTTACCTGATAGCTATCAACACCTGGCTTTAAATTACAATAAAGCTCGGTGCGGTTGCAGGTAGACAAGATCACCGCTTCGCCCACGCTTTGGGTATGCATTAGCTCCTGCAAAGCCCTAGGGGCGATGTCAGGTCCAAATGCCACCCGTTCGCGTAGGGCGACGGAAGCTGTCTTATGATTTATTCCAAGTACCAGCAGGCTCATGAGGGTTTTGCGCGGCTCGTTGCATCTTTCAAATAGCCTTACATTGTACGAGAAAGAGTAAGGCTTTAAAAGGCACCAAGCTTACCCTTATACTGGCGGTACATTTTAAGAGGGGTGACACGTGCGCATAACACTGATGATATTCGCTTTATTATGGCTCTCGGGCTGTGCTTATAAAGCAGAGCAAGCCCCAGCAGGAAGCTGGCGGGCGCAAAAAAGCACACTTCAACAATTACAAAATTGGCAGCTGTCTGCCAAGCTCGGTATTATTACGCCTGATGAGCGCGGTAGTTTAAGCTTATTTTGGCGACAAAATAGTGATGATTACCGTATGAACCTTACTAATGTAGTGGGAAAACGGGTATTTGACTTAAGCCGTCGCGGCCAGCAAGTGCAGTTAATTGACAGCAATGGACAGCGTCATCAAGCCGACAATGCCCGCGAATTAGTATGGCGATTAACTGGCTGGGATTTACCGGTTGAGCAATTATCGTATTGGATAAAGGGCCTACCTGGTGAGGGCGATCAAGTAAGTTATGACCAACACGGCCGCCCACAAACCATTAATGCCCACGGCTGGCAGCTCAGCTATTTAGGTTATACCCAAATTGACGGTTTATGGTTACCCAGCCGACTGGATTTAATTCATAACGATACCAAGTTACGTTTAGCGATCAGCCAGTGGGAACGGGAGTAAAGCGGGAAGCTGGAAGCTGGAAGAAAAGATCTAGATTGCCGCGCTTCGCTCGCAATGACTAAAAGCAGCGCCGAGCGCCCAGCGCCTAGCACCAAGCTTTAAAACTGGGTCATTGCGAGGAGCGCAGCGACGCGGCAATCCATTAACAGACAGCCATACGCTTTACGTTATACGCCTTACGTAACCATACAAACGGTATTTTTAACGTAGGGCGTACCGCGTTAAACGTACCGCTTTCTTTTAGCCGTCATTGCGAGGAGCGCAGCGACGCGGCAATCCATTAACAGACAGCCATACGCTT
>NZ_JBQDEX010000104.1:0-3447 GCF_052084945.1 Oceanisphaera sp. | reverse complement strand
ACAAACGGTATTTTTAACGTAGGGCGTACCGCGTTAAACGTACCGCTTTCTTTTACAGAGATTTCAATATGTTTACTTTACCGGCTCCGGCTAAGCTTAATTTGTTTTTATCTATTACCGGTCGGCGCGATGACGGTTACCATAACTTGCAAAGCTTATTTCAGTTTGTCGATTATGGTGACGCACTGACCTTTACCGAAGCGCCAGATAATGAACTGACCCTGACACCAACACTTGATGGGGTTTTGCCTGAACAAAATTTAATAATCAAAGCCGCGCGTTTGTTACAAGCGCACACCGGCTGCACGCAAGGTGCGCAAATTCATTTAACCAAACGTTTACCTATGGGAGGCGGTTTGGGCGGCGGTTCAAGTGATGCGGCCACGACTTTAGTTGCGCTAAATCGACTATGGCAACTCAAGCTAAGTACTAACACGCTGGCCGAATTGGCAGTGAGCTTAGGTGCCGATGTTCCAGTATTTGTACGGGGTTATGCCGCCTTTGCCGAAGGCATTGGCGAACAATTAACCCCCGCTTATCCTGATGAGCCCTGGTATTTAATATTGTGCCCAGCCGTATCAGTAGCAACTGCAACTATTTTTAACGACCCTGAACTAACCCGCAACAGCAAAGTATTAAGCTTACAACAATGGCTTAATCGCCCTTGGCATAACGATTGTGAGGCGCTGGTCAAAAAGCGTTACCCCGAGGTTGCCAAGCTCCTTAGCTGGTTGCTAGAATATGCGCCGTCAAGAATGACGGGCACGGGAGCCTGTATTTTCGCCAGTTTTGACAGCCAACAAGCGGCTGAAGCAGTACTTGCGAAGGCTCCAGTAGGAGTATTGGGTTTTGTTGCCAAAGGCTGCAACCAGTCTCCTTTGTTAAGTGAACTAGCTCGGCTAGACACCTAAACACCCTCTTGATTAGCACGTAAATACGCCGTTTATACAACAGCCTAAGCAGTTATTAATGCTATAAAACAGCTCCTAATCATAAGAGCTAATTGACTACTTAGTGTGCAAGCAGGATGATACCACTACGCCAGTGTGTAAATGATGTCATTCTGGCTAATAGGTTTACTGCAGTAAATGAATTTTAAAACGGGCTGGATAGCGAATCTGTTTTCGTGATTACGGGTTCACGGCCCCGTCCAGTCTCGCCACCCATGAAACAATCCCGAGGTTTTCAACCGTGCCCGACATGAAGCTGTTTGCTGGTAATGCAACGCCGGAACTTGCCCAACGTATCGCCGATCGTCTTTTCATTAAATTAAGTGCTGCCGATGTTGGCCGCTTTAGTGATGGTGAAATTAGCGTACAAATTAACGAAAATGTACGGGGCGGTGATGTGTTTATCATCCAGTCGACCTGTGCACCCACTAACGATAACCTAATGGAATTGATCGTGATGGTGGATGCGTTACGCCGAGCCTCTGCCGGTCGTATCACAGCCGTTATCCCCTACTTTGGTTATGCCCGTCAAGACCGCCGCGTGCGCTCTTCTCGTGTTCCTATTACAGCTAAGGTAGTGGCTGATTTTCTGTCTAGCGTGGGTGTAGACCGCGTATTGACCGTAGATTTGCACGCCGAGCAAATTCAGGGCTTCTTTGATGTGCCAGTAGACAATGCCTTTGGTACTCCTGTGCTATTAGAGGATATGCTGTCTAAAGGATTGCAAGATGCTGTGGTTGTTTCGCCGGATATTGGCGGTGTGGTACGTGCTCGTGCCGTGGCCAAACTGCTTGATGAAACTGAAATTGCTATTATCGACAAACGTCGCCCGCGCGCTAACGTGTCTCAGGTAATGAACTTGATTGGCGACGTTGAAGGCCGCGATTGTGTGATTGTAGACGACATGATTGATACCGGTGGCACTTTGTGTAAAGCCGCTGAAGCGTTAAAAGAGCGCGGTGCTAAGCGCGTTTATGCTTATGCTACGCACGCTGTGTTCTCGGGTAATGCTTATCAAAACATTAAAGATTCTGTGATTGATGAAGTGATCATCACCGATTCTGTGCCATTAAGCGATGACATGAAAACCTTAAGCAAAGTGAAGCAGTTGACATTGTCACCTATGCTGGCCGAAGCCATTCGCCGCATTAGTAACGAAGAGTCAATTTCAGCCATGTTTGAAGGTTAATACAGCGCCGAGCGCCCAGCACCAAGCGCCTAGCTGAGGAAAAGCCCCGATACCTGCGCTGGTATCGGGGCTTTGTTTTTTGTGCGAATGGGGCTGCCCAAAACAGGATCAAGACAACGACTCACATACTGCTAATGGTAAGGGCTACCCTACTAATAGTTGGGTGTTTGGCTCTTATCCTCTAAAGTCTTTTTCAGATCTTATCTCTATTATTCCGTGTTCTTTCGTGGGTTTCGTGGCGAAAAATTTTGATCCGTTAGTTGTACAGATTGATATAAGCATTTTTTAACAAAGGTGAATGATGTTTGAATTGTTGGGCTGGTCGTTATTGGCGGGTATTGTGAATGCCCTTGCTGGGGGTGGCTTGTTTTTTACCCTGCCCGCCCTATTAGCACTGGGCATTCCTAGTACCTCGGCGGTGGCCACGGCTAGCGTGGCCTCTTGGCCAGGTTACGCCAGTGCGTATTGGAGTATTAGGCAGCAATTACGCAACGGGCCTTGGCTGGCGTTAACGCTGATAGGCCTGCTAGGGGGCGGTTTAGGGGCTTTGGCCTTGGTGCAATTTAATGCCAATCACTTTAACTATTTAGTTCCTTGGTTACTGCTGGCGGTGAGCCTGCTCTATGCTCGTCAATTATTAAGCAAGGCCGGCTTTGAAGGCCCCTTGGTATTACGCCGCCGTGGTTGGCCTTTGCTGTTAGGCGGTAGCTTTTATGGCGGCTTTTTTGGCGGTGGCTTAGGGGTATTATTAATGGCGATCACCGGTCAGCTACGCATGGGCTCTAATTTGCAGCAACATGCGATGAAGCTGTACCTGTCGATGCTGGCCAGCGGTGCCACCATACTGGTGTATTCGCTGTCGGGGCTGGTGTATTGGCAAGGGGGCGTGGTGTTGGCGCTAGGATACCTGGTGGGTGGCAAAGTGGGCGCTAAGGTGATCACTAAAATTAACCCGCAGCTGCTTGCTTGGCTGATTGTTATTTTTGGTGTCGTACTCAGTGGTTTTTACTTTGCTAAGTTTTATTGGTGACTGCAAAGAGGACTGGCTTAGATAGACCTGTGAGGGAAAACGGTGAAATGGACAGGCTGAGATAGACCTGTGAGGCGTGAGGAGGACGACACTTAAAACACAGCTGGATGCTTGAAGCCGGAAGCTGGAAGCTGGAAGTTTAGACAAATTTTCTACCAATAATGGTAAAGCGGTGAATAACGGTAAAACGGACAGGCTGAGATAGACCTGTGAGGCGTGAGGAGGACGACACTTAAAGCCAACCCAATGCGCTCGTAGAGGCCGCTTCAGCTGGCCGA
>NZ_JBQDEX010000103.1:0-9998 GCF_052084945.1 Oceanisphaera sp. | reverse complement strand
ATTCTTATTTACTTGGCCGATCCTGAGCTGGCCGCATTAGACTTTATTTTGCCCACCCTGTTTGGCACCTTATTTATGATAGGTTTTGCCAGTATTTATCATTATATTTTTACTCACAGGCGCTACCCGTTTGGCCCTAAAGTGGCTAAAAAAGAGAAGAAAACGCACAATAAAACCTAGTTATACCCATCTGGAAAATTAACTGATCAGGTTTTATGGCTTCTGTAAGGTAGATTGATATAAAAGTTGATCTTTGTGCCCCAGCGCTCAACGTAAAAATATGTGGTCAGTTTGTATTAAGTAAAAAACGAAGGGCTCCCCTACTAATAGCTGGGTGTTTGGCTCTTACCCTATAAAGTCTTTTTCAGATCTTATCTCTATGGTTCCGTGTTCTTCCGTGGATTCAGTGGCGAAAAATTTTTGTTCAGTTAATTTTACAGATTGATATTACTCTGTTGAGCGCCAAGCGTTACATAGCGCAGTGTTCAAAGAGCAGATTAAGCTCTAACCCAGCAACAAAAAGAGCGCCCTTGTGGGCGCTCTTTTAAGGTAATGGCGAAGGTTCGCCATTAAATAGTTATCTTAGAAATGCCATTCTAAATTAGCAGTAACGGCGTCGGTATCTATGCCAACCTTGTCTTGGTTACCGAACTTGTTGCGCCAGTATTCGTAACCCACACCCGCCCAAACGGTGTTGCTCTTGTTAAAGGCTAATTGGCCTACATCAACCATCAGATTGGTACGCACAAGTGTTTCATCAGTCATACCTAGGCCTTTAGGAGTAATATAGTTACCAAAGCCTTGGAACTTCATAGGTACTGGACCTAAATCGAATGGTACGCCCCAAGTTAAGTTATAAATAGTGTAGTCGTTAAACGTCACGTCTTCGTTAACATTAATAGCTGGGATATTTTTATGATTACGCTCGTGGGCGTAAAGCACTGAGAAGTCTACAAAACCTTTAGGCACATCAAATTTTAATGTTGGCCCTACTACCAACATTTGTTTACGTGGAGCAAAAGTTGTATTTTTAGTATTTAAATCAAAACCAGCAGTTAGCCCTACCTCTTTAACCGGACCAAAGCTTAGGTCAGTGTTAAAAATTTTCCCTAAATGTAACTGATGGCGATAGGTTACATAAGCCTCAAACGCTCCTTTGTCACCATCATTTCCTTCATCACCGGCTGCAGGATCATTGCTATCAGATTGCAATAAATCAACATTAAAAAAGTTCTGGCCGTAGTCATAGCCGCTGGCATGCGTCAGGCTTAGCACGTGCTTTTTAACTTTTTTATCAATAGTAGGCTCAGTAAACTGAGTACCGTAGCGGTAACCCACAAAGGTATCAGACCAGTTAGCGGCGCTAACAGAGGGGGCAGCAACGGCCATAGCCAGTGCAGAAACGGTTAAAATGCGCTTACTCATTTGCTTCATTTGTGATTCCTTCACTTATTCAAAATATAACGCACCAGCTAACTAGGGCATGGCGTCAGTTGTATACTATCGACTGGGTGTTGGTGAGTTATAAATTACACACATCGACACCAAAAATCTACATTTTGTTCACAAAATAAATCAAATAATTAAACTTAAAGGCCCTAGTGTGATCTAACGCAACTTTTATTAACAAGTGTTAACCGCTAACTTTACCTGTCAAATTAACATATCTCCTTTTAATTCAGTCACTTCCACCATAAGTGCTGCGCGTTGTTGTAATGCAACCTTAGCATTAGGAAATACTACCGCTTGGGGCTTTTCACCCACTCGCCACTGCTGCTTACCGTCTTCTGCCAAGATTGTGCCAGGCGAAAAGGTGTGAAAATTTGCCACCTCATCAGAAAAGTGAAAACAAAACCGTTCACTTTTTTTGACAATTTCTTGCTGCACCTTGAATACACGCATGTGTGCAATATCAAGTTGCGGAGGCTGCCAGTCTGGGTTTTGTAATAACCGCGCCAGATTGTGCTCTAGAGCAGCTACTTGGCTGGCGTCATTCTCACCAAAAGGGTGCACCTTACCCAACTCGACCGTAAAAGCATGAGCCTCCCACTGGTGGGCACTAAAATAACTAAAAGTAGTAGTGGGCCCGTGCGCCAATAAAATAGTGTTCACACCTGAGTGACATAAAAAAGCCAATTGCTTTTTATGAAAGGGGGCGCCGTGGGTAAAAGGGTAGATAACAAATTGGGGATATTGTGAGGGGCGAATAGCGGTATGTAAGTCGTAATGTCGTCGCTCAACCTGTCCGCAAGCTCGCTGTTGATAAAAACGGGTCACATAGTGCTCAAGCCAGGCCGCCCTTTCCGGCTCTTTATCTTGTTCGTTGGCCATCGCCCCCGCTTTTAGCTGCGTCTGTACATAACCTTTTAAGCCATGCGCCCCTGAAAATAGGCGATTGAGATTGGTATTTACCTCACGCACGCTTAAGTTAATGGCGGCAAGGTTACCAAATATCAGCAAGAGTCGCTGTCGGCAATGCAGCCGACCACTCACAATATCGTTAAGAAGCCGTACACACAGTTCAATGGGAGCGGTTTCGTTACCATGAATACCACAAGAGAGCACTAGGTCGATATTGGCTGGAGCAAGTGGTTCAATACACATGACTCCGGTGTTCCATACTTGTATCTGGGTACCATCGGGTAGGCTGTGGTTAATCGGAGGAAGATAGTGCGGGTTGGCGAGACTGCTCGCTAAAAAATCTTGAAGTTGATTGGCGTTCATGAGTACCTCACCTAATAAAGTGTGAGGGCTAGGGGTGAGGGGCTAAGCGTGTCACCCCCTCCCCTCACAATAATTAATTATACGCCGGCATGAGTAAAAGTAGCGCTAACCAAAGTTTGTGCTTCTTGAATAAGACGCGCTAAATGCTCATCTCCGCGAAAGCTTTCAGCATATATTTTATAGACTTGCTCTGTGCCACTAGGGCGAGCGGCAAACCAACCATGATCGGTGACCACTTTAAGGCCACCAATGGCAGCGTTATTGCCAGGCGCTTGAGTAAGCCGTGCAATAATGGGATCTCCGGCTAACGTCTCTGCCTTTATGGCATCGGCTGCTAACTTGGCTAGCACCTGCTTTTGCGCAAAGCTGGCAGGCGCATCCACTCGGGCATACACAGGATCACCTAGCTGCTCAACTAATTGCGCGTAATATTGATGTGGTGTGAGACCAGTAACTGCTAATATTTCAGCAGCTAGTAAAGAAGGAATAAAGCCATCTTTATCTGTACTCCAAACTTGGCCGTTCATCCGTAAAAACGAGGCTCCGGCGCTTTCTTCTCCGCCAAAGCCTAAGCGACCTTCCAGTAAGTCATTAACATACCATTTAAAACCAACTGGAACTTCCATTAAGCGTCGTCTTAACTGTGCTGCAACGCGATCGATCATGGATGATGAGACCAATGTTTTTCCTACCGCAAGCTCATTAGACCAAGCGGGTCTGTGGGTAAATAAATAATGAATACACACCGCTAAATAATGATTAGGGTTCATTAAGCCTTCACTGTCAACAATACCATGGCGGTCGTAATCAGGATCGTTGGCGCAGGCAATATCAAAATCGTCTTTCATGGCCAATAAGTTAGCCATGCAATCGGGACTTGAACAGTCCATGCGAATTTTTCCATCATGATCTAACG
This sequence comes from Oceanisphaera sp., assembly GCF_052084945.1. Taxonomy (NCBI): domain Bacteria; kingdom Pseudomonadati; phylum Pseudomonadota; class Gammaproteobacteria; order Aeromonadales; family Aeromonadaceae; genus Oceanisphaera; species Oceanisphaera sp. Next base: position 6,358 of record NZ_JBQDEX010000103.1, on the reverse strand, counting down.
TCATAAATGAAAAAGTTGGGTCTTGGCTGGGGTTAACCACGGTAATATCTAAGCCATAACGCTTAGCAATAGGGGCCCAATAGGCTAAGCCCGCGCCACCAAGTGGGTCGATACCAATGCGTATTCCTGCCTCACGAATGGCGGACATATCAATCACCTCCCCCAACTCGCTGACATAGTTTTCGATATAGTCAAACGCCACCGCTTGAGTTAGCGCCTTATGCAACGCTTGCTTACAAATGCCTTCACCCTGCTGTGCGATAAGGTGGTTGGCTCTATCTTGAATCCAACCTGTGGTGATACTGGAAGCGGGTCCGCCATCGGGCCCGTTATATTTAATGCCTCCATCGCGAGGAGGATTATGGGAAGGGGTGATCACTATGCCATCGGCTAGTGCCTCGGGATTAACGCGGTTATGATTAAGGATGGCATGAGAAATGACAGGCGTTGGCGTATAACCACGGTCGGGCTGTATTCTCACTTCAATATTATGCGCGGTTAACACTTCTAATGCCGAGCCCCACGCCGCCTCTGATAAAGCATGAGTGTCCATGCCGAGATACAAAGGCCCCGTTATCCGTTGTACGTGCCGATATTCAGCAATAGCCTGACAGATGGCGTGAATATGAGTTTCATTAAAGCTTAAGTCCAGGGCACACCCACGATGACCAGAGGTGCCAAAAGACACTTTTTGCTCTACTTGAGACGCATCAGGCTGGCTTTGATAGTACGCAGATATTAATTGCGCAATATCAACCAATTCATCGGCATTCGCACGCATACCGGCTCTAGGGTGTCTACTCATGTCCTTCCTTATATCAACGTTAAGCGGCTTAACTTACATTAGATGCTGTGACACACCCGCTCTATCACACCGTGCGAATACCCCATAGCGGCCATTAATTGAGCCACTATGTTGCGCTTGCGCCCGGTATTTGTATTTGTAATCACCCAGTAGGGGCTGCCTGCAATGGCTTTAGGTTTAGTGGTGTTACCGCTGGCTAATAAAGCGGCTTCATCGTCGGCAAAATAAATGCGCTTGCGGCCTTTAATGTCACTGGCCTGAGCAAAGGCATTGGGGTCGTCTTGATATAAGACCGACAATATATGCATAAAGCGATCAATCGCCGACTCTTGCTCGGTCAATACCTGACTTTGCAGCATTTCTTTAATACGTTGCCCAACAGGCACGGTAGGCGCCGTTGACTTTGCCACATTGGCCGAAGGTACTGGGTGCTCAGACTGAGTATCAACCCACTCTATTTGTAATAAGCGGCGCAAGATATCTGACGCACTTTCCCCAATATGGCGAGTATTACTGGCAATATAACGATATAGATCTTCATCGATCTCTATGTTTTTCATCATGTTTTTTGGCATGTCCACTCCCAATGACGGAGCCTGATTATACATGGAGCGGGCGATGTGCCCAAGCGGGTTGCGCATGATGTACGATCAAGCAACAATATCCCCCTTTATTTCTCGCCAGGAACGCTCCATGCAATTGAATATTCGTCGCCAAGGCCAAGGCCAAGCGGTTATTGTGATCCACGGGTTATTTGGTAGTTTGGATAATTTAAATGGTCTGAGCAAGGTATTAGCAGCACAATATGACGTGATCAGTGTCGACTTACGTAATCACGGACTCTCGCCACGCAGCCAACAGATGAATTATTATACCATGGCTGAGGATATCATTAGACTGATTGAACAGCTTGACCTAGCTGCGCCCATCTTAATCGGCCACTCAATGGGAGGAAAAGTCGCCATGATGGTCGCAGGCCAAGCACCAGAACTGATTGGCGCCATTGTTGTGGCAGATATGGCCCCAGTGGCTTATACCAAAGCCCGCCATAGTGAAGTCTTTGCCGGCTTGCAGGCAGTTATCGCCGCAAAGTGCCCAGACAGACAATCTGCAGATACCGTACTCAGTCAACATGTGCAGATGATGGGAGTGCGACAGTTTTTATTAAAGTCATTTGTACCTAATCGCCCAGCGGATCCTTGGCGCTTTAATGTGGCCGCATTGTTAGAAAGCTACCCTAATATAATGGGATGGCCCGGCCTACCTGTGCCCTACTCTGGCCCAGTATTGTTTATTAAAGGCGGCGAGTCTGATTATTTAATGCCGCAATATCAAGCCGAGGTCGTTCGACAATTCCCGCAGGCTAAAGCGAAAGTTATTCAAGGCACTGGACACTGGTTGCATGCCGAAAAACCGCAGCTGTTTAATCGTCTGGTACTGGATTTCCTTACTCAGGCCAGTTAACAGCCCTAAATCCTTTATGTTATAGTGGCACTAATTTATAACAGTCGGACGATATGATGTCTTTAGAACAAATCGAGCTACTGGAAACTTGGGGCTTAAAGCTCTTTTTTGTAGCTATCTTTCTGTTGATTGGACTCGCCATTCAAGATGTACTTAAGCGAGGCAATGTGCCTAAATTTGGCCGTTACGTCGTATGGGCCGTATTGTTTTTAGGCTGCTCTGGCTTTATTGCAAAGGGCATTATAGAAGCGTTATGGGAAGGGGCCGGCGTAGGTTAACTCATGGCGAAGCAAGATACCGATAGAACAACGCTGGATTTGTTTGCCAATGAGCGTAGGCGGGGTCGACCTAAAACCAACCCCTTGCCACGCGAAGTACAACTAAAATTCAATAAGCGTAACCAACTTAAGCGTGATCGCGAGCGCGGCCTCAGTCGCATCGAATTAAAAGTCGATCAGGCATTATTAACGCGACTGAATTTACTGGCCGCCGAGCAGCAGCTTAGCCGAGCCGATTTGATCCAAGTCTTGCTGTTGCAACAGCTTGAACTACAGGACAGCCAATAGGCCCATGGCCTGATTATTCACATTTTCGATAGGTGCAACTTTATTATGGCAAGTGTAGGTCTGTTTTTTGGAAGTGACACCGGTAATACCGAAGCCGTTGCCAAAATGATCCAGAAAGAACTGGGCAAGAGTCTGATTGATGTACGTGATATTGCAAAAAGTACAAAAGAAGATATTGCTGGTTTCGATCTGTTGCTATTGGGTATTCCAACTTGGTATTACGGTGAGTCTCAAGCCGATTGGGATGATTTTTTTCCTGAACTAGAAACCATCGACTTTAACGATAAGTTAGTGGCTATTTTTGGCTGTGGTGATCAAGAAGATTACGCTGAGTACTTCTTGGACGCTATGGGGACACTGCGTGATATTATTGAGCCTAAAGGCGCTATTATTGTGGGTCACTGGCCAACGGAAGGCTACGAGTTTGAAGCGTCTCAGGGACTGGCCGATGACGCCCACTTTATTGGTTTAGGTATTGATGAAGATCGCCAGCCAGAGCTAACACAAAAGCGTGTAAAAGACTGGTGTAAACAAGTTTATGAAGAGATGTGCTTGAAAGAGCTGGAGTCTTAATCTGCCATTTCGAGTCTAAAAAGGGATGCAGCGCTGCGTCCCTTTTTTGTGTCTTTAGCGTTAGCTTTCAATTATATACTCATATCGTAGAGCCTATACGACGACCGGGTTACGAGAATTTTATTATGAAAAAATTAACGATTTTACTGCTATCCCTGCTGCTACCAGCCACGTCGGTACTGGCTAACATCACCCCCCTGCCGCTACCTGAAAATAAAGGGCAACCCGTCGGTCAGGTATTACTGCACACCGCACAAGAGGAAGACACACTAGCCAGCCTAGCACGCTATTATGGAGTGAGTCCTATTTTGTTACTGGCAGCTAACCCAGACCAAGACTTACTGTTGCTAAAGCCTGGACAAGAAATTCTTATTCCTAATCAGTTACTATTGCCTAACGCCGATACCAAAGGGATAGTGATTAACCTCGCTGAGTTGCGCCTTTATTATTATCCTGAAGATGGCAGTAACGTCTATGTGTTCCCTATTGGCATTGGTCGAGTGGGCCGCTCAACGCCCGAAATGACCACCAGTATTAGCCAAATGCGCAAAGATCCCACCTGGACACCCACAGCCACCACACACCGCGAATACGAAGAAATGGGTAAATCCTTGCCCGCCGTTGTGCCAGCAGGGCCTGATAATCCGTTAGGTGAGTATGCTATGCGCTTAGCCTACGGCCGTGGCGAGTATCTTATTCACGGCACGAATGCGCCATTAGATGTTGGGTTACGCTCCAGTGCTGGCTGTATTCGTATGTACCCTGAACATGTGGAATGGTTATTTGCACAAGTCGCTCGGGGTGTACAAGTACAAATAGTAAACCAAGCCCTTAAGGTGAGTACCGATGAGTACGGGCAGACCTTTATTGAATCTCATGAACCCTTAACCCCCGAGGGCTTAGCTGATGAGACACCACTGGATATGAGTACTTTAGCGCCTTTAATAGAACAAGGAGCAAACCAAGAACTCATTGAGCAAATTATTGGTCATCGCCAAGGTATGCCACAAGTCGTTGGCCAGTAACCTTAAACGCACTCTAGATTTACGCCGTACACATCGCTTTCGCAGCTAACTGACGGCGTATCCTCCCTATTAAGAAAACTCTCTGTCACGATATCGCTCCTAGATTTGGCCGTGACTCATATCTATCTGGAAAACTAACTGATCAGGTTTTATGGCTTCTCTAGGGTCGATTTTAATCGACTAAAAACCATAACAAGGCCTAAAGAGGTCGAATAAGTTTGACCCTACGCTCGGGGTAGATTGGTATTAGTTTGATTTCATACTCTTAAATTTTAGGCAAAAAAAAGCCTGGCCGAAGCCAGGCTTTTCGTTGCACCAAAACTTACTTGGTGTAACGACCCATCTGATCAAGACGAGAGTTAGCGCGATCTGCAGAAGCACGGGCTTCAGCAACATCAGCAGCCAAACGATCAATTTTAGCAGAGTTCATTTGCTGACCTTGCTGAACAGCTTGGATATCTTGTGACAGACCATCCAGCTTAGTTTCAACGCCAGTGTTTGAGCTACAACCAGCCAGCATCAAAGTACCAACGATACCTGCAGTTAACATCATTTTATTGCGCATTTATATGCTCCTTTTTCTATGATAGTCAAAAAGACCTCTTAGGCAGCTTAAGTATGGACGAAGTTCCCTAGTAATCGCAAATAATTTTACAATTCATAACATAAGAAAAATTTGTGCGTCTCACTTATATTACTTATTGGCTTTTTTACGTACATAAAGTGTTCGTTCAACTTCAGCTATTAGTGCCCCTTCATCATCTACGATATTAATACGAAAACGAGGAAAATGCTTATGACCATCTAGGGTCGCATTGAGTATCTCATTAAGCCGCTCTTGGCTCAAATGAATATCAGCATAAACATGCCCTCGTCCAGGCTGAATAAAGGTAATACTCGCCGCTCTATCCCATACATAATAGCCTTCTCCAAGAATTCCCATCAATAACATCGAGTAGACAGGATCTGTCATAGAGAACAAGCTACCGCCATATTGGGTGCGGTTGGCATTTTTATTCCACCATCTTAATGTGAGCCCGACTCGGCAATATCGGTAGTCTTGGCCTAGTTTTTCTATGCGAATGCCCGCCCCCCAAAAAGGGGGCCAGCAATTCATCAAAAACGCCAGCAAACGAGGGCGGGCAAATATATACTTCATCATCTCATCCGACCAGTAAGAGTGAGCTCAATATTAGCAAAAAATCCCTCCACTATCAGGCTTATTGCTCTGGATCATGGCACAAGCCGACAAAACCCGATTGATGGTTGCCTTTAACGGGAAGAACACGCACAATGAAAGCAATAACCTCACGAATTGCGAAACTTTATTCTTATGGCTGACAACAATCAAGCGTTGAAGAAAGCAGGTCTCAAGGTGACGCTTCCCCGCGTAAAGATCCTTGAGCTTTTACAACACCCCGACACTGAGCATGTGAGTGCAGAAGATCTGTACAAAATGCTGATAGATCAAGGTGAAGAAATTGGTTTAGCCACCGTTTATCGAGTGTTAAACCAATTTGATGATGCCGGCATCGTTGCTCGCCATCACTTTGAAGGCGGCAAGTCAGTATTTGAATTGGCAACTCAAGAACACCATGATCATTTAGTTTGCCTAGATTGCGGTAAGGTCATTGAGTTCCATGATGAAATCATTGAAGAGCGCCAACAGATTATTGCCAATCAGTTTAATATTAAACTGACCAACCACAGTCTGTACCTATATGGCCACTGCCACGACACTCCTTGTTCTCATCACGACGATATAAAATAACCCGCGAATCATACGCACAAAAAAGCCGCAATATATTGCGGCTTTTTTTATGGGTTTTTATCAATCCGCTAAAATAATACCAAACACACTAAATAATCGATCTATTTAAATACAGTATAAAAAGGAAACAGAGTCACCTCCCTCGACACGCCAT
>NZ_JBQDEX010000102.1:0-10043 GCF_052084945.1 Oceanisphaera sp. | reverse complement strand
GAGCGTTACAGGGAGGTACTTGCAGCGTGTCGGTGAAGAAGACCCTTTGTTCGGCCGTTATGCCGGCCGAACCGACTAAATCACTTCTCTCATTTTTATTTATAATGTAAGCAAAAGATGTGATGAAATGACAGGCTGAACGCTTAAAGCTGTCTCTTAGGTGGCACTGTCTGGCGCATTAAATTAGAATAGCGGGCGTAATAATGACAAACACATGGACCCTTCGTATTTTATGCTGATGCCTCCCCCAAATTGGCCAGCTAAAATAACACTTGCTCCTAAAAATAATGACAAGGTAACCACTCGTGACGCAGAACAAACCCCTAAGCTATAAAGATGCCGGTGTTGATATTGATGCTGGTAATGCCCTAGTTGAACGCATTAAAGGCGTTAGCCGTCGTACCCAACGCCCAGAAGTGATGGGCGGGCTGGGAGGCTTTGGCGCCTTATGCCAATTGCCTACCGGCTATAAAGAACCGGTATTAGTCGCCGGAACTGATGGTGTGGGTACCAAACTTCGTTTAGCTATCGATCTTAAACGCCATCAAGGTGTAGGGATCGACTTAGTGGCCATGTGCGTTAACGACTTAATTGTGCAAGGTGGCGAACCGCTCTTTTTCCTCGATTATTATGCCACGGGCAAATTAGACGTGGATGTGGCCGCCGATGTGGTCACAGGTATAGGTGCAGGTTGTGAGTTAAGTGGTTGTGCCTTAATTGGTGGTGAAACCGCAGAAATGCCCGGTATGTATCAAGCCGGTGATTATGACTTAGCAGGTTTTTGCGTGGGTGTGGTTGAAAAAAACGACATTATCGACGGCACTAAAGTAGGAGCCGGTGATGCACTCATTGCCCTAGGTTCAAGTGGCCCACACTCAAATGGCTTCTCTTTGATCCGTAAAATTTTAGAAGTAAGCAAGGCTGATTTGCAACAGCCTCTAGGTGACACCACCTTAGCTGACGCGCTAATGGAGCCTACACGCATTTATGTGAAACCAGTGTTAGAGCTGCTGAAGAAGTTTGATATTCATGCACTTAGCCATATTACCGGCGGCGGCTTTTGGGAAAATATTCCTCGCGTGTTACCCGCGGGCACCAAGGCCGTAGTGGACGGCACCAGCTGGCAGTGGCCTGAGGTATTTAACTGGTTACAAACAGCCGGCAACGTAGACACCACAGAAATGTATCGCACCTTTAACTGTGGTGTTGGCATGGTGATCGCTCTGCCTGCCGATCAAGCACAAGCTGCCGTGACCTTTATGCAAGATGCCGGTGAACAGTGCTGGTTAATCGGCCAAATCGATAATGCAGCTGATGGCGAAGAGCAGGTTGAAATTAAATGATTGAGCAGTCAAGCCCCCGCATTGTGGTATTGATCTCGGGCAATGGCAGTAACTTGCAAGCCATGCTGGATCAAGCCGATGCAAACCTGCTGGGTGGCGAAATAGTGGCGGTGATGAGTAATAAAGCCGATGCTTATGGCCTTGAACGCGCCCGTGCAGCAGGCATTGCCACCGCTGTGGTATCAAATCAAGATCATGCCAGTCGTGAACACTTTGATGCAGCCTTAAGTGAAACCATTGATGGTTACCAGCCTAACTTGGTGGTACTAGCGGGATTTATGCGGATTTTAACGCCAGGCTTTGTGCAACATTACCAAGGCCGCATGTTAAATATTCATCCCTCTTTGTTACCCCGTTATCAAGGGTTGAATACCCACCAAAAGGCCATTGATGCCGGTGATCAAGAGCATGGCTGTAGCGTGCATTTTGTCACCGAAGAGCTTGATGGTGGCCCGGTTATATTACAAGCCCGCGTGCCCATTTTTGCCGATGATGACGCCGCCGCTGTCGCCGAGCGAGTGCAGGTACAAGAGCATGCGATTTATCCGCTCACAGTACGTTGGTTTTGCGAGGGTCGGGTGGTGATGCAACAAGGTCATGTCTATTTAGACGGCGCTTTGCTGCCCGAACAAGGCTATGCGCAAGAATAGGGTTAAACTATCAGCGCCCAACATAATAAACCCCAAGTCTGCCAAGGCTTGGGGTTTATTTTTACGCTTAGTGCTAGGCGCTGCGTTAACGGGTACCGGCAACGCGCTCGCCTAGGTGGAATAGGTTGAATTCGCCGGGTTGCATTTTATGCCATTGCTCGTTATTGGTCAGCGGCTGGGTGGCAATCACGGTGACGATATCATTGGGGGTGGTTTCTTTTTGAAAATCAATTTCCACTTCTTCGTCAATCAATCGGGCGGGGCCAAAGGGCGCACGGCGAGTGATCCAGTGCAGATTATTGCTGCAATAAGTCATAAGATATTCGCCATCGCTTAGCAACATATTAAACACGCCTAGCTCTCGTAATTGATCACAAAGGCTTGCCACATAGCGAAACATCTCAGACATATCAGCGGGTTGAGTGGGGTATTCACGCTCCATGGCATCGAGTATCCAGCAAAAAGCCAGCTCACTGTCGGTTTCTCCTACCGGATTGTGTCGGCCGGTGTCGAGTTTATCGTACCCGCTTAGTTGGCCGTTATGGGCGAAGGTCCAATAGCGCCCCCATAACTCTCGGGTAAAAGGATGCGTATTTTCTAGCGCAATACCGCCACGATTGGCTTGGCGAATGTGGCTTATCACCGAGCAGCTTTTAATGGGGTATTCTTGTACCAGCTTAGCGACTCGCGATTGACTAGAAGGCTTAGGGTCTTTAAAGGTTCTTAGTCCTTTTCCCTCATAAAATACAATACCCCAACCGTCTTTATGAGGGCCTGTTCTGCCACCGCGCTGCATTAAACCGGTAAAGCTAAAACAAATATCCGTGGGTACGTTGGCGCTCATCCCTAGCAATTCACACATGATGCTTACGCTTGCTCCATTTCTTTTTCAACTAATTGGATCAAGATATGAATGATCTTAATGTGTATTTCTTGAATACGGTCGGCATAACCAAAATGAGGAACGCGAATTTCTACGTCAGCCAAGCCGGCCATTTGTCCGCCGTCTTTACCGGTTAACGCAATCACTTTAATGCCCTTATCTTTAGCTGCATTAATGGCGTTGATAATATTTTTTGAATTACCACTGGTCGACAACCCGAGCAGTACATCCCCCCTTTGCCCTACTGCTTCTAAGTAACGAGAAAACACAAACTCAAAGCCAAAATCATTAGCAACGCAAGATAAATGACTCGGATCAGAGATGGCAATCGCAGGGTAACCGGGGCGATTTTCACGGTAACGGCCAGTCAACTCTTCCGCAAAGTGCATGGCATCACAGTGCGAGCCACCGTTACCACAAGACAAAACCTTACCACCGTCTTTAAAACGCTCGGCCAATAACTTGGCCGCTTGTTCAATGGCTTGAATATTAGTGTCGTCGGACAAGAAGCGATTAAGCACATCAGCAGCTTCGCTTAGTTCGCTACGGATCAAATCCTGATACATGGTATTGCCTCTTACTCAGCACAAAACACTCATTTTGGCATAGATTGCGCTCAGCGCCTAGCACCGACGCTCAGCCCCAGGCAGCCACCCTTTGGTATTTTGCAAAGAGAGACTGCTTGGCGGTATTTAACTTATTGATTACTTGCTTTAAACATTTACATCCATTACAACTAGACTCATCAAGAGGTCTGACCTCAAGGGCTAATTTGGCCTATTCAGCGCTAATCTATTTAACTTTACTCTATTAAACAGGGAGTTAATGAATGATGACTTTACTGCTACTAATACTCGCTTGGGGAATATTAGCTTATCGCCGCCAGTCTCTGCTCACAGTAACTTGGGTCAGTGCTCTGGTGTTGCTATTGGGCACAGCCCTTGGGCAAGTGGGCACAATAAGCTGGTTAGTGTTTGGGGGAATAGCCGCAATACTTAACCTAAAACCGGTACGTACTCAGCTATTAAGTTCGCCTATGTTTAATGTTTATAAAAGCTTAATGCCTGAAATGTCAGCCACAGAGCGAGAAGCAATAGAGGCTGGCACCACTTGGTGGGAGGCTGAGCTATTTGCTGGTAAGCCAAACTGGGAAACATTACATAGCTACCCTAAGCCCAAATTGAGCGATGAAGAGCAAGCCTTTATGGATGGCCCTGTGGCCGAAGTGTGCCGCATGACTAACGACTGGGAAGTGACCCACGAGCTTGCCGATTTATCGCCACAAGTGTGGGCCTATTTAAAGCAGCATAAGTTTTTTGCCATGATCATCAAAAAACAATATGGCGGTTTAGAGTTTTCAGCTTATGCGCAATCTCGTGTGTTACAAAAATTATGCGGTACCAGTGCCGTATTAGCTTCAACCGTAGGCGTACCCAACTCATTAGGTCCGGGCGAGTTACTACAACATTACGGCACTACAGAGCAAAAGAATCATTATTTGCCTCGCTTGGCTAATGGCGATGAAGTGCCTTGTTTTGCACTCACCGGACCCGAAGCGGGATCCGACGCCGGTGCCATCCCTGATGTAGGCATTGTGTGTAAAGGGGAATGGCAAGGCGAGCAAGTGTTAGGTATGCGTTTAACGTGGAACAAGCGCTATATTACGCTGGCCCCCATAGCCACAGTGCTTGGCTTGGCGTTTAAACTGCAAGACCCTGAAGGCTTGTTAGGCGATAAGCCTAACCTAGGTATCACCTGTGCGTTAATTCCAACAAATATGCCCGGTATTGCTATTGGTCGCCGCCATTTTCCGCTAAACGTGCCTTTTCAAAATGGCCCAACCCAAGGTAAAGACGTTTTTGTGCCGCTAAGCTTTATCATTGGTGGACCAGAGATGGCCGGCCAAGGTTGGCGCATGCTTACTGAGTGCTTGTCGGTAGGTCGCGGTATTACACTGCCTTCTACGGGGACAGCAGGTACACGACTTTCGGCCATTGCCTCGGGCGCTTACAGCCGAGTTCGCCGACAATTTCGTATTCCCATTGGCAAGATGGAAGGCATTGAAGAGCCTCTCGCCCGCCTAGGCGGTAATGCTTATTTGTCTGATGCAGCGAGCATGTTGACGGTCACCGGTATTGATTTGGGTGAGAAGCCCTCAGTGATTTCAGCCATCGTTAAATATCACCTGACCCACCGCAGCCAACATAGTTTGATTGATGCTATGGATATTCATGGTGGCAAAGGTATTTGCATGGGGCCCAATAACTATTTGGCGCGCGGCTATCAAGGGGCGCCCATTGCCATTACGGTTGAAGGCGCCAATATTCTTACCCGCAGCATGATTATTTATGGTCAAGGCGCCATTCGCTGTCACCCTTATGTGCTTAAAGAAATGCTGTCGATACAAGAGCCGGACGCACAACAGGCACTAGGCCAGTTTGATGAGGCGGTATTTGGTCATATTGGTTTTGCTATTAGTAATACTATTCGCAGTTTTTGGCTGGGCTTAAGCCAAGCTCGCTTTAGCCCAACACCAGTGCAAGATTCTACTGCCCCCTATTACCGCCAAATGAATCGATTAAGTGCTAACTTAAGTTTGCTATCGGATGTGGCAATGGCCACCCTTGGTGGTGAGTTAAAACGCAAAGAGCGATTATCGGCACGGTTAGGTGACATATTAAGTCAATTATATTTAGTATCAGCCACGTTAAAGCGCTTTAACGATGACGATCGCCCCGATGAGCTACTACCCTTGGTACATTGGGCCTGTCAGGATAGTTTGTATCAAGCAGAGATGGCGGTGATTGAGCTCTTAGAAAATTTTCCATCACCTATTTTAGGAAAATTATTGAGCGCCTTAATACAACCGTGGGGTCCTGCCTTAACTCGCCCCTCAGATCGGCTAGATCATAAGGTGGCACAAGCGTTGCAATCGCCCGGTACGGTCCGTGATGCGCTCGCTAAAGATTTGTATTTAGCCGTAGAAGAGGGCAACCCTTTGGGTATGTTAGAGCAAGCATTTGTTGATATTATTCAGGCTGAGCCTATTTATAATAGGGTAGTTGACGTATTAGGCCGTCGTCCCTTTACGGGGTTGGATGTATTAGCCGATGAAGCTTACGGTATAGATATTATTAATAGCGAAGAGCGCCTGCTATTAAAAAGAGCGGAAATCAGTCGCTTGCGTACCATAAATGTAGATGACTTTGACCCTAAAGAGTTAGCCAGTGCAGTTAAGCGCAGCGCCTAGCACCTTATACCAATCACCAATCGGGAAAACTAACTGATCAGGTTTTAGGGCTGCTGTAGGGTAAATTGGTATTACTTAATATAAGGTGAAGATAACAGCGTTAATAAACTTCCCTATTTAAAAAAAGAAGCAGGACAAAAAAAGGGGCCAGTTGGCCCCTTTTTTATTCTTTGATAACAAATTAATGCACAATGCGGGCACGAATGGTGCCTTCTATGCCTTTTAGCTTAGCTAACGCTTGCTCACTTTGTGCGCTTTCTACTTCAATAACAACATAACCAATGTGCGGCGTAGTTTGTAGATATTGAGAGGCAATGTTAATACCTTCAGCTGAAAACGCTTGTACTATTTGGCTGAGAATACCAGGCTTGTTGTGGTGAACATGCAACAAACGACTGGTATCTGGGTGCTCTGGCAAAGAAACTTCAGGGAAGTTAACCGCCGAGAGAGTTGAGCCGTTATCTGAGTATTTAATTAACTTACCGGCAACTTCATAGCCAATATTTTCTTGTGCTTCTTGGGTTGAACCACCAATATGCGGCGTTAGGATCACGTTGTCGAAATTACGCAACGGCGATACAAACTCTTCATCATTAGACTTAGGCTCAACGGGGAATACATCAATAGCAGCACCCGCTATGTGCTTGCTAGAAAGCGCCTCAGCAAGCGCTTCAATGTCGACCACAGTACCGCGAGATGCGTTAATTAAAATGGAACCTGGCTTCATGTTCGCGAGTTCTTTAGCGCCAAACATATTTTGCGTTTGTGGCGTTTCTGGCACATGCAAAGACACCACATCGGATTGAGCTAATAACTCTTCTAAGTTATACACCTGAGTGGCATTACCTAAAGACAACTTGGCTTCAATGTCGTAATAAGACACTTGCATACCAATGCCTTCGGCAATAATGCTTAGTTGAGTACCAATATGACCATAGCCAATAATGCCTAACCGTTTGCCACGAGCTTCAAACGCATGGCTGGCACTTTTTTGCCATTCGCCACGATGCGCCTTGGCATTGCGCTCAGGAATGCCGCGCAATAATAATAGAAGCTCACCCAGTACCAACTCTGCCACACTGCGCGTGTTAGAGAAAGGCGCGTTAAATACCGGAATACCACGCATGGCAGCCGCATCTAAATTAACCTGGTTGGTGCCAATACAGAAGCAACCAATAGCAACCAGCTTTTCTGCAGCATCAAGTACCGACTCGGTGAGTTGAGTGCGTGAACGTACACCAACAAAGTGCACATCTTTAATGTGCTCTTTTAAATCACTATCAGACAGTGACGTCTTCAAGTAGTCAATATTGGTATAACCGGCATTTTTGAACATCTCAACTGAGCCTGGATGTACACCTTCCAGTAATAAAATTTTTATTTTGTCTTTATCTAAAGAGTGATGCGCCATTACCTGGTCCTTTTAAGTACTGCGTGGGGTTTTTACTATAAAGTATCAAAAACACGCGCCTTAGGGAATGTATAAAGGCGCGGTATGTCTCTTCGAGCAGGGAGAAGACAAGGGATACTTTTTACTTTAAAACAAAAACGACGTCGACTTGATCGCTAAACTCAATGTCATTTTGTACATAACTGGCATCTAATGTTTCTTCTGAGGCCATTTTGATGTTTAGTGCGCCATAGTGGCGGGGTGCTGGGTTGGTGCGCGGCGCTCGATATTCAATCGCATACACATCCCCTAACTCACGCCCTGCCGCTTGGCTAAGCTCTTCAGCCAACTCTTGTGCATGAGCAACCGCAGCCAACCGGGCTTGCTGGCGTAGTTGGTCACTATTTCGGCGGCCATAATTAACTTGCTGAATTTGTTGTATACCCTGCTCTAGCACGGTATTAAGCGTTTGACTGAGGTGTTCAAGATCATACAGACGTATGCTAATTTGACGCTCAGCGTGGTAGCCCAATAGCTTGGGTTTGTCGCCGTCTTTTGAGTATTGATAGTCGGGCCGTGTAATAACATTACCACTGTCGATATCTTTTTTACTTACCCCCAAACTGGCAAGGCGACTAAATAAGGACGCCACCTTAGTGTCTACCTCTTCTTTAGCGGCTAGGCTATCAGACTGACGAGCTGTTACCTTGACCGATAACGTAGCCATGTCGGGAGCAACTTTAATCTCGGCATGTCCTTGTGTCACAAGGTGTGGCTTGTCGGGTACGGCAATGGCTAACGCTTGGGCACTGGCGAGTAAAGGCAAGCAGGTTAGTACGCCTAACGCCTTGTTACGCAGAAGAAAAACACTGTTACGCATAAATAAAGCCTCATCATCAAAGGGGAACCATACTGCTACTTCGATGATACACCGCAAGCCAATAAATCACATTATTGATTGGCGCTCGCTCTTAACTTGCGGTGTGTACAGCTAACTCTCGCGACTCTTCCAAGCGAGTGGTGGACTAATAAACCCTTGATAAGCATCAACATATAAGGTTTTAAGTACATCAAGCTGGTGTTCAGTTTCTACACGAGTCGCAATGGTTAAGGCGCCCATACTGTGCGCAGAGCGACAGACTGCGGCTAAAAATGCATCATCATAATCGTTGTTCGTGACTGTACTAGTAAACCCATGATCCAACTTAACGTAACTGGGCCTTAAATCACTAAGCTGGGTCAATAAATCAAAATGTCTTCCAAAATGGTCAATTCCCCATGCTACTTTTAAAGAGGCAAGCGGCACCATAAGAGCGTTTTTATCAAAAGAAAACACTTTTTCAGGTAGCTCTAATAACAACCTAGAGCAAACGTCAGGATATTGCTCTAATAGTTGATTGAGCTGGTGCCAAAAACCGGCTTGGTGACAGCTATATTGGGTAAGGTTAACAGCTAGGCGCAGCTTGGAGTCTGTTACTAGCTTATTTAGTACGCGCTCAATAATATGCAGGTCGAGTCGCTCACCTAGCTTAAATTGCTCAACCATGGGCAAAAAGCTACCCGCCCCATACGTAATATTATCGGCACGAATAGCAACATAAACTTCTTCGTGCTGCAAGGTGCCAGCAAAATCAAATACAGCCTGGCTGCTCAGCTCAAAAAGATCCTTAGTCAGGGCGGTTTCTATTAATTGCTTCCAAGCCAAACGCCCCAGTTGGTGCTCTTGTTTATGGTGCTCAATGATCACAGCACCCGCTTCATCCATACGAGCTTTACTTAAAGCATTGTCGGCGCGAGTCAGTAGACGAGAACTTTCGTCCTGCTCTTGTATTACGGCTATCCCCACTACGGATATATTGCGGCTGTTAACTGGATCAATGACCTGTTCAGCAATTTGGCGGTTAATTTCTTCGCCTAATAACGACAAGCGTTCAATATCGGTTTCTGGTATTAATAACGCAAACTCACGGGCAGAAATACGCGACAAGACAAACTCACTAAAACGCTGGCACAGCTTACTTAAGTCGGTAGCAATCGCTTTTATCATTTGATCTCGTGCAGTAAACCCAGCTTCTTGATCGAGCTTTTCTAGCAGATCAACTGCAATTAATATTGCAGCCCCACCGGTCCCTTCACTTATCCAAGACTGACTTTGTGAGACAAAGAAAGCACGGTTGCCTAAGCCTGAGGTAGGGTCCGAAAATGCCCGATGACGGAGTCGCTCTGCTTCGTCGGCTTGTTCTTTAAATTGTATTTCTAGCTGGCCCGACATGCTATTAATGGCTTTGACCACTTCTTTTAGCTCTCGGGTGTTGGGTAGTGCTATGGCTTGGCCAAAATGGTGCAATTCTATTTGGCGGGCTTGAACTTCAATATCATGTAGCGGTTTTAAGAAATAGCGCAGTGCAAAAACCAATAAGCCCCAAACCACTACAAAACATAGCACAAACCAGGTTGCTAGCTGACTCATGCCTTGCCAAAGCTGATAATAGGCTTGGCTTGGGTGTCCTTCTACAGTTAATTTTCC
>NZ_JBQDEX010000101.1:8294-10096 GCF_052084945.1 Oceanisphaera sp. | reverse complement strand
TGACTGTGTTGTAAGCGATCCATCACAGGCCCTTTCACTTCTGAAAGATGAAAAGTCACGCCGCTGTCATCTAACCTATGGTTAATGGCTTCTAGGCTTTCTAGTGCTGAGGCATCAATTAAATTAACCGCAGGACACATTAACACTAAGTGCTTAACGGCCGGCTGCTTAACAATTAAGGCATATACGCGGTCTTCAAGGTGGCGGGCATTGGCAAAATATAAGCTTTCGTCCATTCGCAGTGTCACTAGGTGAGGATGGGTTATCACTTGGTGGCGTTCGATATTACGAAAGTGCTCTGTGCCCGGTACTAACCCCACCACGGCACTATGAGGGGTGCTAGTGCGGTGTAAAAATAGCAATAATGACAAACTTACACCGGCAACAATCCCCATCTCTACTCCCTGCGTGAGCGTCAGTAAAATGGTAACTAACATGGCGGAAAAATCACTACGTGAATACTGCCAAGTACGCTTAATGGCGCCGATATCAATCAGTGATAATACGGCCACTATAATGGTGGCGGCCAGCGTGGCTTGGGGTAGAAAAAACAGTAACGGAGTTAAAAAGAGTGCTGCTAATGCAATACCCAAGGCGGTAAATGCCCCTGCTGCAGGAGTTTGGGCGCCGGCATCAAAGTTGACTACTGAGCGAGAAAAGCCACCGGTAACCGGAAAGCCCCCCGCTAAGGCCGAGCCAATATTAGCCGCGCCTAAGCCAATTAACTCTTGGTTTGGCGCAATGCGTTGGCGACGTTTAGCCGCCAAAGTTTGTGCCACCGATACCGATTCAACAAAGCCTACTAAGCTGATAAAGAGTGCTGAGACTAGCAACTGTTGCCAAAGTTCACTATCAAAGTGTGGCAGAGTAAAAGCGGGTAAACCGGCTGGAATGCTACCCACTATCTGTACACCTTGCTGAGCAAGATCAGCCGTCCACACTACCAAAATAGTGGTGATTACTGCCAGTACCGGCCCTGTTTTAGAGACTAATGCCGCCACATGAGGCGACAGGCCACAGCGGGCTAATAGTGGTGCCAAACCTTTGCGTGACCAAAATAAAAACAATACCGCACCGCCACCAATGGCTAATGTGAGCAGGTTGGTGTGTTGAATATTAGTGGCAACAGCTTGTAAGATTTCTAGCAAATTATGGCCGCTGGCGCTAATTCCTAACAGATGTTGTAGCTGGCTGGCAGCAATCAGTAAGCCTGACGCGGTAATAAAACCAGAGATCACCGGATGGCTTAAAAAGTTAGCTAATACCCCAAGTTTTAATAAGCCCATTAACACTAAAATGATGCCAGAAATAAAAGCAAGGGCGATGGCGGCGACTAGATATTCACCGCTACCCTCTAGTGCTAAATTACCCACAGCGGCGGCTGTCATCAGAGATATGACGGCTACCGGCCCTACAGATAAGGTATGGCTGGTGCCAAATAAGGTGTAAGCCAGCAAAGGCAAAATGCTGGCGTACAGGCCAACCTCAGGAGGCAGACCGGCCAGCATGGCATAGGCTAGCGACTGTGGAATGAGCATAATGGTGACGATAATAGCCGCCACCATATCACTGGCTAAAGCGTGTTTATTATAAGCACTGAGCCAGTTGATCATCGGTAAGTAGCGTTTCAGCATTAAAAAGGCCTTAACAAAGTGTCGCTGCAAAAATCGTTATTTAAGTATATTCTTAATTACCTGCCTGCGGCAAGGAGGATCAGCGCCTAGCTACAAAACCTAACAAAAAAAGCACCGAACCTATCGATTCGGTGCTTATACTTTTCTGGGCGCTGGGCGCTGGGCGCT
>NZ_JBQDEX010000101.1:0-8194 GCF_052084945.1 Oceanisphaera sp. | reverse complement strand
CTGGGCGCTGGGCGCTGGGCGCTACAAGCTACTCTTTTATTAAGCCGTTATTAATCTCTACCAAATCTTGTTCGGTTAAGTTTCCGGCCGCTTGCTTGAGTTTCAGCTGATGTAGTACATAGGCATAACGCGCTGAAGAAAGATTTTGCTTTGCGTTATAGAGTTGGCGTGTTGCATTGAGCACATCAACAATAGTGCGAGTGCCCACTTCATATCCCGCCTCGGTGGCATCTAGTGCACTTTGGGCTGAAATTACAAACTGTTCAAAAGCACGAACCGATCCAGCAGCGGCTTCTACATCATTATAAGACGAATAAACTTGGCTTTTAACCGCTCTAAAACTGCGCTCTAACTCTTCACTAGCAGCCACATAACCAAACTGTGCTTGCTTCACTTGCGAGCTAGTCGCGCCACCACTATAAAGTGGTAGGTTTAAAGAAATGCCAACCTGAGCCTGGTTATTAGTGCCATCTCGCTGGTTTGGGGTATTGTCTTTGTAATCGGTATAATTACTGCCCAGTGCCGCATTCAGATCTAATGTGGGGTGGTGCCCTGCTTGCGCTAAGCCAATTTGCTCATTAGCGATGTCTTTCCCAATACGCTGCTGGTGTAGTTCTAAGTTTTGATCGAGTGCCATCTCTAACCAAGCATCGGCCACCATAGGGGACTTTTGCGGGCTAAATAACTCAGTATTAAGAGTATTTAGCTGGGCATAACTCATATTAGTGAGTTCGCGCAGCACTTCTTTGGCATTATTAACTGAGTTTTCAGCATCAATCTCTTCTGCTAATGCTTGGTCATACTGAGCTTGTGCCTCATGTACATCCGTCATGGCACTTAAGCCGACTTCAAAGCGTTGCTTGGTTTGATCTAACTGGCGACTCACCGCTTCTTTATTTGCGCGTACAAAGCTGAGTGCATCTTCAGCAATCAATACCTCAAAGTAGGCTTGAGTGGCACGTAAAATCAGCGTCTGTTGTGCCTGTTTGTACACTACATCAGCTTGTGTGGCTTGTTTCTCGGTAATATCCAGGCTAACCCAGGCTGATTTTCGATAGAGCGCCTGGCTTAGGTTTAAGCTGGCACTCGCTGTGTTCATATTACTGTTTTTGCTGTTTTCAGTGTAGTTAGCATTGGCGCTAAGATCAGCTTGAGGCAGCAGTGGTGCACGGGACTCTTTCACCTTTTCAAAGGCGGTATCGCGTACGGCTTTAGCTTGACGTATTTGAGGATCGTTATTGGTGGCTTGTTGATAAATATCGAGTAAGTCTTCAGCCTGAGCAGAGCCTGCAGCACAGAGTAAGATTAGGGTCGACAACACTGTTTTCTTCATTAAATTTGCCTTACATAACAGATGAGCAATGAACGCCGTGCTGGAGGCAGGCCGCTGATATTGATTAGTGATGTATAAGAGTAACATCACCATTGTTGGTTGGAAATTGGTTAAAACAATAGTGTAGAGCCGTAGTATAAGACAATGGTGAAGCAACTCGACATTATTAGTGAGAGCTGAATGAACGTTCATTCATTTTGGTAGTAGTCTAAAATTTACTAGTTAAAAGTCAAGAAAGGAGTCGAAATGAATACACATAAGTCAGCCCAGTTTGGGCACCAAGAGGTGAAACTGGTTGCAGAAGATATTGGCTATCAAGGTTTTTTTAAGTTATTGCGACTACAATTACAGCACAAGTTGTTTGGTGGCGGCTGGAGTAAGGTGATGACGCGCGAGCTTTTTGAGCGCGGCCATGCCGCAGCCGTATTGCCCTATGACCCAGTGCGTGATGAAGTTATTTTAATTGAACAGTTTCGAGTGGGTGCTGTGTATCATGATGCCAGCCCTTGGCTATTTGAAGTAGTGGCTGGCATTATCGAAGCAGGTGAGTCTGCAGAAGATGTAGCACGGCGCGAGGCTCTAGAAGAGGCCGGTCTCACCTTAACTAAGCTAACAAAGATAAGCAGTTACTTCCCAAGCCCTGGTGGCTGTAGCGAACGCATTACTTTATTTATTGGTGAAGTGGATGCCAGCCTAGCACCAGAATACGGCGGATTAGCCGATGAAAATGAAGATATTCGTATTCACCGGGTGCCGCGCCAGCAAGCCATGCAGTGGATAAATGAAGGCAAGCTAGATAACGCCAGTACTATTATTGCTCTGCAGTGGCTTGCCTTGCAGCGTGTATAAATATGTAAGCGGTAGCGTATAAAGAGTGAGGGGAATAACAATATCGCCATACGGTTTGAGTGGCGGAGGCTACATTATTTGTTCCGTGGCGAGAAACTCTTTACGCTTTCACATTACGCACCTGAATGAGTGACGTCAGTCTGTTAAGCTGACAAGGAGAACCATGTTAACCACGAGGGCGTTTGCCCAGAAGCATGTGCCAGATTTAAAAACCTTACAGCGCACCTGTGATATGAATTACATGGCGTTAATGAAGCTGCTACCTCAGCAGGCTGTGGTGGGAGATACTGTGTCTATTGGTATTAGTGAACAGGTGTTATTTGTACTTAAAGTGCTGGAAATAGCGCCTTATACTTGGCATGTATCCATTGAGCAATGTACACCAGGGCTGCCTTCTTTTATGCGGATGAAGGTAAAAGTTCGCTTGTATCATGATGTAAGAATGGCGGAAGTGTGTGCCAGCCAGCAGATATTGACTCTGCGTTCGAGTTATCATTATCCTAATGCCAAAATGCATCATCGTAATGAAAAAGAGCAGGTAAACTTCTTTTTAGCCGAATGGCTAAAATGTTGCCTACAACATGGATTTAGTACGGTTAAACAAATTTGAATCAGACATTCCCGCAATTAGAGACCATTGAACTTCAGCCTTTGTGCTCAAGTGGTGTCGTCGAATTATTACAGATCACTGATACCCACCTTTTTGCCGATAAAGCAGCCGACTTTTTAGGCATTGCACCTTGGTATAGTGGTAAGGCAGTAGTAGACGCCATTCTTGAAAATGATCAATTATCAGGCACTCAGCCCCACGACTTTATTTTGGCTACCGGTGACTTATCACAAGACCATTCTCGTGAATCTTATCGTCATTTTGGTGATTTGATGAGTGAGTTGACGCCGCCGGTGTTCTGGTTGCCGGGTAATCATGATAATGCCGCTTTAATGCAGGTTGAATTAGACAATGCCGGCATTAGCGATGCCAAACATCTTTTATGCGGACAATGGCAGATTTTATTACTCGATACCCAATTACCGGGTGAGACTCACGGTGAACTCTCAGCGGCACAGCTTTCTTTATTAGAGCAAGCATTGCAGCGCTACCCTGAGCATCACTTGTTATTAGCGGTGCATCATCAGGGCATTCCGGTGGGCTGTGCTTGGCTAGATCAGCATAATTTGCGCAATGCCTCAGCCATGACTGACTTATTAGTTAAGCATAAAGCGACCAAAGTGGTGTTGTGTGGGCATGTGCATCAAGGATTTGATCAGCGCGAGCAAGGTATTCGTTATTTAGCCAGTCCTGCCACTTGTATTCAGTTTAAGCCGCTATCAGATGAGTTTGCCCTCGATACTATGGCGCCGGGCTGGCGGGCCATGTCATTGCATCCCGATGGTCGCCTTAGTACTCAAGTGTGGCGTTTGCAGCCGCATATTTTTACTCCCGACTTTAGCGCTACAGGGTATTAAGATGCCAACTCTTCTATATCTGCATGGCTTTAACTCCTCGCCTCAGTCAGTTAAAGCACAACAAATGCGCGAGCACCTGCAACAAAAGCGGCCCGACATTCACCTTATTTGTCCTCAACTTGCCGCAACGCCTGCGAAAGCTTGGGCACAAATACAGAGTATTTGCGATGAGTTGGTGGCGCTCGGCCATCCTTTTGGCGTGGCAGGTAGTTCGTTAGGCGGTTTTTTAGCGACTCGAGTTGCCGAACAGTATGGGGTTCGCGCTGTGGTGATTAACCCCGCTATTAATCCGCATATTTTATTGCAAGACTACCTAGGCGAGCAGCTTAACCCCTATACAGAGCAGCATTACCTGTTGACTGAGCAACATATTCAAGAGTTAGTGGGGCTGCGAGTTAACCAGCCCAGCTGCATGGAGCGCGTTTGGTTGCTACAACAGCAAGGCGATGAGGTGCTCGACTATCGTGAAGCCCTCGATTACTACCGCTTTGCTCGGGTCTGTATTCAAAAAGGCGGCAATCACGCTTTTGTTCGCTTTGATCATTACTGCGCACAAATCATCCGCTTCTTACAGCTTTAGATCTTAAAGATCCAAATCCACAAGAAAAACGCTTATACCAATCTGGAAAACTAACTGATCGGGTTTTATGGCTTCTGTAGGGTCGATTTCAATCGACTAAAAACCATAGCAAGGCCTAAAGAGGTCGAATAAATTCGACCCTACGCTCGGGGTAGATTGGTACAAAAGCTGATCTTTGTGCCTCCACCGCTCAACGTAAAAATAGCTCTGGCTCTCGATGTTAGTTTTTCTTTTTAACATTACCACTCAGCGGCTCGTTATCCTTAAGGCTGACAGGGGATAGCGCTAAGTAGTAAGATAGCGGCCACGAATTCTGATTATTTAGGGGCTACATGACATCCAGTCAATATACTGCTGATGCTATTGAGGTGCTCAATGGCCTAGAGCCGGTGCGTCGTCGCCCTGGTATGTATACCGACACCACGCGCCCTAACCACCTTGGTCAAGAAGTCATCGACAACAGTGTTGATGAGGCGCTCGCTGGTCACGCCAGCAAAATAGAGGTGATTTTACATGCCGACCAATCACTAGAAGTGATTGATAACGGCCGTGGTATGCCGGTGGATATTCACCCAGAAGAAGGCATTTCTGGCGTAGAGCTGATTTTTACCAAGCTGCATGCCGGCGGTAAATTTTCTAATAAAAACTACGAGTTTTCTGGCGGCTTGCACGGGGTCGGTATTTCTGTGGTCAGTGCCCTGAGTACACGATTAGATGTGACCATTCGCCGTGCCGGGCAAGTGCATGAAATGGCCTTTGAGCACGGGACTAAGGTCAGTGAGCTGACGGTGACGGGTACCTGTGGCCAGCGTAATACGGGCACTCGGGTACACTTTTGGCCTGATGCCAGTTACTTTGACTCGGCTAAGTTTTCGGTCTCGCGCCTGAAACATTTATTAAAAGCGAAAGCCGTGTTATGCCCTGGGCTAACATTGCGTTTTGTCGATAAAGTTAATAACGACACCATAGAGTGGTATTACGAAGATGGCTTGCAAGATTACTTGGTTGAGTCAGTAAGAGAGCATGTTTGCCTGCCAGAAATCCCCTTTGTTGGTAATTTTAGCGCTGACCATAGTGCGGCTGAATGGGCGCTGACTTGGTTACCTGAAGGGGGCGAGGGCATTGGTGAGAGCTATGTTAACTTGATCCCGACCACTCAAGGCGGTACTCACGTTAATGGCTTACGCCAAGGTCTTTTGGATGCCATGCGGGAGTTTTGTGAGTTTAGAAATCTGCTGCCCCGTGGCGTGAAACTCACGCCTGATGATATTTGGGAACGCTGCGCCTATATTTTATCGGTGAAAATGCAAGACCCACAATTTGCCGGCCAAACCAAAGAGCGATTATCGTCTCGGCAAAGTTCGGCTTTTGTGTCGGGTGTGGTGAAAGATGCCTTTAGCTTATGGCTTAACCAACATACCGAGCTGGCTGAGCAAATTGCTGAGCTGTGTATTAGCAGTGCTCAGCGTCGCTTGCGCCAAGCGAAAAAAGTGGTGCGTAAAAAAGTCACCCAAGGCCCCGCCTTACCGGGCAAGCTCACCGACTGTGCCTGCTCTGACCCACTGCGTGGCGAGTTGTTCTTAGTGGAAGGCGACTCGGCTGGCGGCAGTGCTAAACAAGCGCGAGATCGCGAGTTTCAGGCGATTATGCCGCTGCGTGGTAAAATCTTAAATACTTGGGAAGTGGACTCTGGCCAAGTGTTGGCCTCGCAAGAAGTACACGATATTTCTGTGGCTATTGGGTTAGATCCCGACTCCACGGATCTGACTGACTTGCGATATGGCAAGATCTGCATATTGGCAGATGCAGACTCAGACGGCTTACATATTGCGACCTTGCTGTGTGCGCTCTTTATGCGCCATTTTCGCCATCTTGTTGAACAAGGCCATGTTTATGTGGCCATGCCGCCGTTATACCGTGTTGATATCGGAAAAGAGGTGTTTTACGCCTTAGATGAAGATGAGCGCGATGGCATTTTAGATCGTATTAAAGCCGAGAAAAAACGCGGCAAAGTACAGGTCACCCGTTTTAAAGGTCTGGGTGAAATGAACCCCAAGCAGCTGCGTGAAACTACGCTCGATCCTAACACTCGGCGTTTAGTACAGCTGACGGTCGAAGACATGGCCGCTACCGAAACATTAATGGATATGCTGTTGGCGAAAAAGCGTTCTGGCGACCGACGGGAATGGCTAGAAACCAAGGGTAACTTGGTCGATCCACTGGTCTGAGGAAACAAATAACATGAGTACCAACGATTTTACCATGGAAGGTGTCGAGCACCTGCCCATGCACACCTTTACTGAGCAGGCCTACCTCAACTATTCCATGTACGTGATCATGGACAGAGCCTTGCCGCACATTGGTGACGGTCTTAAGCCGGTGCAGCGACGCATTATTTATGCCATGAGTGAGTTAGGGCTATCGGCACTGTCTAAGCATAAAAAATCTGCTCGTACCGTGGGCGATGTGCTGGGTAAATATCACCCCCATGGCGATTCGGCCTGTTACGAAGCTATGGTATTAATGGCGCAGCCTTTTTCTTATCGCTACCCGTTAGTCGATGGCCAAGGTAACTGGGGGGCGCCAGACGATCCTAAATCTTTTGCGGCCATGCGCTATACCGAAGCCCGTTTGTCGCGTTATGCCGAGTTGTTATTGTCTGAATTGGGACAAGGCACGGTAGAGTGGATCCCAAACTTTGATGGCACCATGAAAGAGCCGCGCATGTTGCCGGCACGTTTGCCACATATTTTAATGAATGGAGTGACGGGCATTGCCGTGGGTATGGCCACTGATATTCCGCCACATAATATTCGCGAATTAGCCAATGCCTGCGTGCACTTATTAGAGCACCCTAAGGCCGATGTGCCTGAGCTGATGCAGTTTGTTAAAGGCCCAGATTATCCGACCGACGCTGAGATTATTACCCCGCACGCAGATATTCAAAAAGTCTATGAGACGGGGCGTGGTAGTATCAAAATGCGCGCTGTGTATGAAATGGAGCATGGCGATATTGTGGTAACCGCCTTACCCCATCAAGCCAGTAGCGGCAAAATACTGGAGCAAATAGCGGCACAAATGCAGGCTAAAAAGCTACCCATGGTGGCAGACTTGCGCGATGAGGCAGATCATGAAAACCCGACGCGTTTAGTCATTATCCCGCGTTCTAACCGCGTGGATGTTGAGCAATTAATGCAGCACTTATTTGCCAGCACCGATCTTGAAAAAAGCTATCGCGTTAACTTAAATATGCTGGGGCTAAACAATAAGCCACAAGTTAAAAGTCTCGATATTATTTTGGATGAATGGCTGAGCTTTCGCCGTCAAACCGTGCGCAATCGCTTACAACATCGCCTCGATAAAGTAGAGGCTCGGCTGCATATTTTAGCGGGCTTATTGATCGCATTTTTGAATATCGATGAAGTGATCGAGATCATTCGCCGCGAAGATGAACCCAAGCCGGTACTGATGGCGCATTTTGGTTTAACTGAAATTCAAGCTGAGTCTATTTTAGAGCTTAAACTTCGCCACCTCGCTAAATTAGAAGAAATGAAAATCCGAGGTGAGCAAGATGAGCTGGCCGCTGAACGCGATAAGCTGGCGCTTATACTGGGTTCAGAGCGTCGCTTAACTACGCTTATCAAAAAAGAAATTTTAGCCGATGCTGATAAGTTTGGTGATGAGCGTCGCTCACCATTAGTGGCGCGCTCTGAGGCCAAAGCGTTAAGCGAGAAAGAGCTGTTGCCCAGTGAACCGGTGACCATAGTATTATCAGAAAAAGGCTGGGTTCGCTCTGCCAAAGGCCATGATGTGGATGGCGCTAGCCTTAACTACCGTGCGGGTGATGGTTTTTTATCTGCTGCTAATGGCCGCAGTAATCAGATGGCGGTATTTTTATCTAATTTAGGCCGTGCCTATGGCCAAGATGCCCATAGCTTGCCCTCGGCACGAGGCCAAGGTGATCC
>NZ_JBQDEX010000100.1:0-10219 GCF_052084945.1 Oceanisphaera sp. | reverse complement strand
TGTCATGTGATGGTCGCTGATGTAGATCCCTTTATCCGCCCCTATACCACGAAGCCGCCTGTAAATGGGATTAGCAGGCAGCTCGGAGCTTCAAGAGAGGTAACAGAGATCGGCTTCCACGACCGTGACAATGCCAGGGATGGCATTTCCCGAGCCCCCATGGATGGGTTTATGGCGTGTCGTGGAAGGTGACTCTGTTTCCTCTAGATCCAGCTTTAAATCAGATCACATTTTTACTTAGATTGGTATAAGGCGTAAAGCGACTAAACAACCCGGTTTTTTTCGTAGCCTGCTGCTGCCTGTGGGAACAAGCTCATCAATCCATGCACAGGCTCATTGCCGTGTGCGGCTTGTGACTAAGCTTGGCGTATCTCATAAGATGAAGTGGCAACTAAGGCTTTATCGAGCATTTTCATCACAGAGCAATATTTTTCCATCGATAGCTCAATAGCGCGAGCGACACGTTTTTCTGATAAGTCGTGACCAGTCACTATAAAGTGCATATTAATCTGAGTGAAAACGCGCGGAGGTTGCTCGGCACGCTCGGCTTCTAACTCAACGTCACAACCGCTGATCTGTTGGCGACTTTTTTCTAATATTGACACCACATCAATAGCGCTACAACCACCAGCGCCCAATAATACCGCCTCCATGGGGCTGGCACCTTGACCGGGATTGGTGCCATCTAGTATCAGTTTATGCCCAGATTCAGATTGTCCTTCAAAGCGCATTCCCTCTATCCAGCTTACTTTAGCTTTCATATCCACTCCTGTGTAAAATAACCATAATAACGTATCAGACCTAGTGCGACGAGCGAAGATAACTCTCTAAGCCCTTGATGGATAGCTATTAGACTTTTATCCTAGTGAATGTTCTACGCACTGGGCTATCTATTTTGTTAGACTGACGCTTAGAGCAACTTAAAAATAATTAAGAGGAAGTTAAATGATTATTGGCAAGCCCCAAAGTGATCCAACCCTGGAATGGTTTTTGTCGCATTGCCATATTCATAAGTATCCGGCAAAAAGTTCTTTGATTCATGCAGGGGAAAAAGCAGAAACCCTGTATTACATCGTTAAGGGCTCAGTATCGGTACTGATTAAGGATGAAGATGGTAAAGAAATGATCCTGTCTTACCTTAATAAGGGCGACTTTATTGGTGAGTTGGGGCTGTTTGAGGACACAGATAATCCTGAGCGAACAGCTTGGGTACGTGCTAAATCACCTTGTGAAGTGGCGGAAATATCTTACAAAAAATTTCGCCAGCTGATTCAGGTGAACCCTGAAATTTTAATGCGAGTGTCGGCGCAAATGGCTGAACGTTTGCAAACCACTAGCCAAAAAGTAGGGGATATCGCCTTTTTGGATGTAACGGGTCGCATTGCTGAAACCTTGCTAAGCTTAGCTCGCCAGCCCGATGCCATGACGCACCCAGACGGTATGCAAATTAAAATCACCCGCCAAGAGATAGGCCAAATTGTTGGGTGTTCTCGTGAAACTGTGGGCCGCATTTTAAAGATGCTCGAAGAACAAGAGCTAATTTCTGCCCACGGTAAAACCATAGTAGTGTTTGGCACTCGCTAACATCATTAAATAATCAGGGGAAAGAAGCGCTGCTACACCGCTTCTTTCCCCTTTTTTATTGTTATTAGCGTTTGATGTTAATCAATTAAGCCATATTGCTTATCAAGTATCGCAATAATATCTGCTTTGGGGTTATCCGATAGTACTAACGTTTGTCCGGTAATCTTTTCTGCAATCCCTACATAAGTACGAGAGATCGTCATTAGTACGTCAACTGGCAAGGCATTATCCCGCGCTAGGGCTTCTCGCTCAGGCATCCGCTCTTTATTTAATAAAATATCGGGATCAGGGAAGTGATTCAGTAGTATTTGGCGAAAATCTTCTTTGGAGTTTTCAACAATACGACCTTGAGCATAGGCGTCACCGTCCCAAATCCGTGAAGAGTCTGGGGTGCCCACTTCATCCATATAAATCATTTTTTCATGGCCTTGGGCATCACGCACGTAGCCAAACTCAAATTTAGTGTCGACAAATATTTGATTTAATTTGGCAAGCTGTTCGCTAATAACCGCAAAACCTTCACTCAGCAACTGCTCATAATGGGCAATATCACTGGCTTGTGTAAAATTAAACTCGGCAAAGTTATCCTCTATATTGCGCCGCGTAATATTCACATCATCCGCTTCAGGTACACCGGGAATACCCGTTAAAATCCCTTTAGTTGAGGGAGTCATTAGCAACTCGGGCAGCTTTTGATCTTTTTGCAAGCCATCGGGTAGATGAATACCACAAAACTCTCGCTCACCCTTGGCGTAGCTGCGCCACATAGAGCCAGTAATATATTGCCGACAAATGGCTTCAATTTTAATGGGCTTGGCTTTTTGAACTATCCACACAAAAGGGTGAGGGATATCTAAAATATGACTATCGGCTAAACCTTGCTCTTTAAATAGCTTAAACCAATGGTTAGAAATGGCATTTAGCGCGGCTCCTTTACCTGGCACTCCTTGCATGCCCTCTTCACCATGCCAAATACAGTCGAACGCCGAGATACGATCACTGATCACCATAATGGCCAAGGGGGCGTCAGCGGCAACGGGGTAGCCTTTTTCTTGAATTAACCGACGACTGTCGGCCTCTGTTAACCAATATACCGAGCGTACTTTACCGCTGTGTACCGGCTGTTGGGTACGGATAGGAAGATCATTATTTACGGCCAATACCTGGTCTGCAAGGCTCATCAGTTGTGTCCTGTGTGTGAGTGTTAATCGGCGCTGCTATCACAGTGCTGTATTATCGTTATTATCAGCGTATGGAGTAGTTAGTGATATCAGTATCACTATCTTATCAGATGAAAGAAAGCGGCCATAGTTGCTGTAGCATCGCTAACAGTGGCTGTGGAGATGGCGAGAGCCAGCAACCTAACATTAGCAGGGCTAACAGAGCTGTATTGGGCAATATGGCAGGCCACGCCATCACTTTAAAAGCACTGCCAAAGGATCTTTTAAGGCGCCGACCTTCTAAGTCTATGCTGTAAAGCTCATCTAATAACAAATGAATAACAGCACCTATAAACATAAAACTGCCCATTAACCATGCTTGTATGCCAGTAAAGTGAAACAGGTGGTGACTCACGACCACAGTCATAATAGCAAACACCGTATTGGCCAATAAGGAGTGTAAGCTAGCGCGATGCACGGTCAGTCGCGCAAATCCCCAACGCAAAGGATAACGTACTAAAAAATAGGAAGCCGTGGCCATAAGTAATGTATTAAGCAGGGGTAAGTGCAAACGACCATAGAGCAACATCAGAGCGGTAGCGAATATGGCAAATAAACGAAAGATGATTTGTAAAGAGCGGGAGGTATCAGCGTCAATGTCGGGCATAATACCGCCCAAACTACCCGTTAGCCACAAGATGGCGGCTTCGGGTAAGCTGACTACTTGCGTCCAAGCCAAGGCGCCAGCCAAAACACCACTGGTGACAGAAGCCACTTGAATATGCGTTTTAAAGTTTGCCATTAATACGCTTTTTGCTGATTAAAGAGAGTGAAGTATACCAAGTAACACTGTATATAAAAACAGTTAACAATCTTACTCTGTTAGTTCGCGTCAATTTTTTTAGCTTTGATCTGTGTATTTTATAGCAGGGGAATACTGCGTTTTCTCAAAGGCCGTGGATTTATAGCAGGCTTATCGTTACTATGTGATTTTTAAATGAGACGACAGCATGGCACTGCCCGCCACTTTACACAAAGTTCGCCTAACTATCAGTGACTTATCTCGGCACTACTACCACGAACATAGCCTAACCGTGGCTCAACATCCCTCTGAGACTAATACACGATTAATGGTGCGCTTACTGGCATTTATACGACATGCCGAACAAGATTTATCCTTTACTAAAGGGCTAAGTAGTGATGATGAGCCAGAGTTGTGGTTAATATCACCCGATGGCCGCATTGTGCTGTGGGTTGAGCTAGGTGAGCCCAGTGTTAAGCGTATTAAGCAGGCTTTGTCACGGGCAGAGCAGGTGGTGGTTTATAGCTATGGTGGGCGCAGTGCCATAGAGTGGTGGAGTAAACACCAAGCCGAACTGCGTGCTTTACCTAGATTGGGTATTTATCATGTCGATGATCCCCAGCCCACACAACTTGCTGAACTTTGTGCTCGTAATATTGAACTATTTGCCACTTTGCAAGAACTTGAAGTGCAGCTGACAAATGGTGAACACAGCCTAGATTTATTACTGAGTCAGTGGCAATAATACCCAGTGAAGTAGCCTCATTTATGCTTTACTTTCAACCATAATGAATTTGCGCTATGGTGCGCGCAAATTCATCAGCCATCGGTAAAAGACTTTGGAAAAACATGAAGACGTGCTGGTGGCTCTGCGCCAGATTATTCGCGCAATCGATCTGCATTCTCGCCAACTCAGCAAAGCCTCCGGCCTCACGGGGCCTCAATTGTTATTGCTACAAGCTATCCGTGAACATGGCGATATTACCATGCGTAATTTGGCTCAAGCCACTCATATGAGCCAAGCGACTGCAACCACCATCATCGATCGCTTAGAGCAAAAAAAGCTAGTACGCCGTGAACGTAGCAAAACCGATAAGCGTAAAGTCTATGCGGTGCTAACCGAAGAGGGGGTCATTAAGCTACAATCGGCCCCAACGCCCCTTCAAGAAAGCTTTATTCAACGCTTTCAATCACTTGAAGAGTGGGAACAAAACTTATTACTGTCGTCAGTACAGCGCGTTTCATCCATGATGAATGCCCACGACTTAGATGTGGCTCCCTTATTGCAAGTGGGCAGCTTACTGCGCGAATAAACTCCCTACAGGCAGCTGTCAGCCATAAGCTTTACGCTGTAAGTAAAAGCTCGAAAGCCAGACCTGCCTGCTTATTCAGTCTTTGTTTCGTCTGTCACTTTTGCTTGGGTCTAGTTTCGTTCTCGCTCTAACCATCAAGATCTCTTTTAGATCTGATCACTATTTTTCCGTGGATTCCGTGGCAAAAATAGGTTTTGGTGTAATATTTAAGAAGTTCCGCCATCGGCGACATACTGGGACAAACCCAGTCAAACGGCATAAACAAGACTCTGTTATCTTTAAGTTTAGTGCTGAGTCCCTTAGTCTTCTAAACTAATGCCAATGTTTGATACGCCTTCTTGAGCTGCAAAATCACGAATGGCCAAAATGATCTCTGGGTCTCTGGGCTGGTTCACTTTATCGAGTAAAGCAACTTGAAATTCCATTTCTGCCATTATCAATTCAGTGTCATAGAGCTCTTCTTCACTGAGCTCTCGCTCGGCCACTAACTCAACAAACCCTGCCACTGTGCCTAAAGAGGCGCTGCTTGCTTCTATGGCTTCATCGCCTATACGACAAATCACCGAATTATAAGCCGCTCCTAATACCACACACGCATCCAATGCCGGATAAGCTCCATAGCTGTCAGATTGGCTAGGATCAGGTATAAAGTTTTCAAATTTTTCTAATTCAGCGCTTAAATCAACTCGTGAGCCTTTTACTGTCAAGTAAGTCCATAAGATATTAAGCGTTTCATAAAAGAGCTGGCCACTGCCTGCCTCGCAGGTATCACTAAATAGTTGGTAGTTAGGATACATGCGTTGTGCTAGCGCCAAAGAAAACACTGTTTGTTGCCAAGGCGCTAGCTTATTGATTTTTTTATAGAATTTATCACCAAACACGGACATTTCCTTGTGGTTAAGCGAGCATATTTTTGCCATGATAAAGCTTTAAGGTCAAAGTTCACTTTTCGGCAAATTCGAGTATCAGTTTATGTCTGTCATTATCTCATAAAATGCCGCGACAAAAAGTATATAAAGGAGAGAAGGTATGGCCAATCATACCCTGTTACTGCTGAGCCAAGATAAGGCTGAGTATCAGGCATTATTACAACAAGCCTATTTGCCAGGCTTAACAATTTTAGCCCCAGATAATGAGGCTGATATTCAAGCGGCCTTGTCAAGAGCCGATATTTTATTGGGCGAGCCAGACAAGCTACGCGCGTGTCAAAAAGAAGCACGCGCCCTCAAATGGGCACAGTCTACTTATGCAGGTGTTGATGCATTACTAGACCCTGATGCTCGACATGACTATCAACTGACAAATATACGAGACATTTTTGGCCCATTAGTGAGTGAATATATCTTTGGTCACTTACTCTCACTCACCCGCCATTTACGTCACTATAAAGAGCAACAACGCCTGCATAACTGGCAACCTATCCCCTATCAAAGCCTGAGTGGCAAAACAATATTAATTATGGGTACTGGGAGTATTGGTCAGCATATTGCGCACACGGCTCAACATTTTGGCATGACGGTATTGGGTATCAACCGCTCTGGCCGAGAAGCCCCCGGCTTTGATAATACCTATCAGCAGCCAGCATTAAATAATGTATTGTCTCGCGCCGACTTTGTGGTAAGTGTACTGCCATCGACACCGCACACGCGTGGCTTATTTGATAAAGCGCGTATTGAACATTTCAAACCTGGCGCTATTTTCTTTAACGTTGGCAGAGGGGATGTCATTGATGAAAACGCCCTTATTCACGCGTTACGCCACGGTAATTTAGGTGCTGCGGTATTGGATGTGTTTGCCACTGAGCCGCTCCCCACTGACAGTCAATTATGGGATATGCCCAATGTGGTGCTCACGCCACATAACTCAGGCTATAGTTTTCCTGAGCAAATTGTAACGCGTTTTAGCCGTAACTATTTAAAGTACATTAATAAGCAGCCTATGGAGGGCTTGGTTGACTTTAACTTAGGGTATTAAAAATACGCAGGAGCAGTCACACTGCTCCTGCTAAAAGAATAAAATAAACAATAGGCGACTGAACGCTAGGAGAGCCTGATATGGGAGATAAGTTTGAGCTAACATTAACACAGGCTCGAGCATGTCGACTCTGTGAACAACACCTGCCATTGGGGCCAAGACCAGTGCTGCAAATGGCACCTCAAGCGCGCATTTTAATCATAGGCCAAGCGCCAGGGCTGAAAGTACATCAAACGGGTGTTCCTTGGAATGATCCCAGCGGCGATACCCTGCGCCGCTGGTTAGCGCTGAGTAAAACACAATTTTATGACCCATCACTTATCGCCATTATGCCAATGGGCTTTTGTTATCCGGGCAGAGGAAAAAGTGGCGACTTACCGCCACGGCCTGAATGCGCCCCCACTTGGCACGAGCCGTTATTAGCAGTGCTGCCCAATATTGAACTCACCTTGCTGATTGGCCAATACGCCCAACGCCATTATTTGGGCAAACAATATAAAACCCTCACCGACACCGTCAGGCACTGGCAAGACTTTGCACCCACACACTTACCCCTGCCACACCCTTCACCGCGCAACCGCCATTGGTTAAGCAAAAACCCCTGGTTTGAGCAAACCGTTTTACCCCACCTACGCCAACGAGTACACGAAGTGATAGCGCCGAGCGCCCAGCGTCAGGCTCCAAGCTCAACATAAACCAAACCATGGCGCTTCGCGCCATCAGCCAGCTAAAGCAAGCTGCTACAAAAGACATGTTTTTCTTTGGCTTGGTGTTGGGCGCTGCCTTCACCCTCTTTTAGGTATTAACTGCGAGAGCAAGAAGAAGCCTGCGGCGACGACGACAACCGAGGGGCCGGCGGGGGTATCGTGGCTTACGGATAATTGTAAGCCACCCAGTACCGCCAACATACCAAGCCCTATCGCATAACATGCCATTTGCTCTGGCGAGCGGCTAAAACGTCGGGCGGTGGCCGCTGGAATAATCAGTAAAGAGGTAATAATTAATGCACCCACAAACTTCATGGCAATAGCGATCAGCACACTGATCATCATTAACAACAGCAACTTAAGGGCCTCAACACGAATGCCTTCTACCCGCGCTAATTCTTCACTCACTGTAATCGATAATAACTGACTCCAGTAATAGCGCAATACCAATAACAGCACGGCTCCGCCGCCATAAATCCAGTATAAATCCACTAATTGAATAGCCAGTAAATCGCCAAACAGGTAGGCCATTAAATCAACACGCACATTATCCATAAACGCCAACGCCACTAGACCTAACGACAACGAAGTGTGTGCTAAAATCCCCAGCAGCGTATCGGTAGCCAACCAACTAGAGCGCTGTAATGCCGCTAATATCACCCCTAAACATAAGCAGGCCATCAGTATCGATAGCGTTAAATCAATATGCAGTAACAAACCAAACGCCACCCCCAGTAAAGAGGAATGAGCTAAAGTGTCGCCAAAATAAGCCATGCGTCGCCACACAACAAAGCTGCCCAACGGCCCCGCTAAAACGGCAATGCCTAAGCCTGCCAATAGCGCATACAATAAAAAACTATCCCACATGACGTACGTCTCCGTGGTGCTCATCGTCGCAGTCATGATGATGGGTATATACCGCCAGTTGCGCTAGTTCTGGGCGGCCAAATAAACGAGCAAATTCAGGATGGCGCGCCACGGTTTCTGGCTCACCGTGGCAACAAATATGCTGATTTAAGCAAATCACCCTGTGGGTGCTGGCCATCACTAGGTGTAAGTCGTGCGACACCATAAGTACCCCACATTGCAGCTCGTCACTTAGCTGTTTAATTAAGGCGTACAGCTCGGTCTGCCCATGAACATCTACCCCTTGAGCAGGCTCATCGAGAATCAATAACTCAGGACTCATCATTAACGCCCGCGCCAATAAAATGCGCTGCATCTCACCACCGGATAATGCCTGCATAGCACGATCAGCCAAGCGTTCAGCCCCCACTTTTGCTAACGCCTGTGCCACAGTCATGCGGCGACCATGAGATAAGCTCATAAATCGCGCTACCGTTAATGGCAACACAGTTTCTATATGTAATTTTTGGGGAACATAACCAATGCGCAACCCCGACTTTCGCCATAAAGTTCCCGTATGGCCCTCATTAAGACGCAATACCAGCTTGATTAGAGAGCTTTTTCCAGCACCGTTTGGGCCAACAATAGTAAGAATTTCACCCCTATGTAACACCAACGAAATACGCTCAAGAATGACATTATTTTCAATACTTAACCCTACATCGGTCAATTCAAGTAGCTTAGTCATCCAACTTACGCCTTTACTTTTTTATTTGTTATATTATAACATAACCAAACATTTAAACGCTATGACCTCTTGGATCGAATGCCTAATGAAAGCATTACTCTTACTGCTCTTGCCATTATTGCTGCTCAATAACTCCGCTTATGCAGTCACTGTTTTAACGTCCGTTAAACCCTTACAGCTAATTGCCAGCGCCATTACCGAGGGCGGCACTGCTCCTCAGTTATTACTTTCGCCTGGTAAGTCGCCTCACGATTATGCGCTACGCCCCTCTGATGTACGTCGCGTTAAAAAAGCCGACTTAGTACTGTGGATCGGCCCTGAGTTAGAAGTATTTTTAGCCCCACTATTGGCCAAACACCCGAACAGTTTGGCGTTAATGGCACAGATAACAGACCAACATATGCGTGATGACCCTCATCATTCATCACAAGACTCTGCACATAATACCGATAAAATTATCATTGAAAACCAAGATCATGAACATGACCACGGCACACAAGATCCTCACCTATGGTTAGATCCTCATAATGCCGGTATTATTGCCGAGTTATTAGCCAAACGACTGATGGTATTAGACCCTGACAACATAAACCGATATCAACATAATTTAGCTAGCTTTCAAGCAGGCTTAGTACAAGCCGATCAGCAGATTACTGCGCAATTAGCCCCTGTAAAAGAAATTGGATATTTTGTATTTCATGATGCTTATGGTTACTGGGAACGCCATTATCAGCTAACAATGCTGGGGCATTTCACCGTCAACCCAGCTCGCGCCCCGGGCGCTAAAACCGTATCTCGCATTCATCAAGCATTGCGCCAGTCTCAAGCAAGGTGCGTTTTTGCTGAGCCACAATTTAAACCCGCCGTCATAGAAGCTGTGATACGTAATACCCAAGCACGCATGGGGACATTAGATCCATTAGCCAGCAGCATTAAACCAAGCCCAAGTAGTTATTTTTCTTTTATGCATCAGTTGGCTGATGCCATAACTAACTGCTTACTTAATAAACCCTAAATAATTAGGGGGAAATACGGTACAATAATGAACTTTATTGCTAGCCATGGCTCTATAAGACTCATACTAA
>NZ_JBQDEX010000099.1:0-10607 GCF_052084945.1 Oceanisphaera sp. | reverse complement strand
TTCGGCATCTACAGAAGATAAAGCTGACCACTTACTTAATCCGATTGGTATAAGAGGTATCTACCAAATAGCGTCAAGTGCTCCATCTAAATCTGCTACGGGCGAAGCGGTATTGGTCGGTGTTCTGGCACAAAACCGCCAGGGTGTTTTTTTTCAATATTCTAGGGCTTAGCTAAGTGGTTTGCCATGCGGAAATATGTGGGAAGTGGCTAGTCAGTTGTAAGTCTCTTATTAAGGTTGTCAGTACCGAGCCTTAAAATGCTGTGCTTTTTAGACGCAGACTTACAAATCCAAATGGGCGGTGACATTTTGCTGAACAGGCTTACCAATTAGATTATCAATTATGTATATGTGCTAGAAACTGCTGGCATGATCTGCAATGGTGAGATAAAGAACAGTGCATAGTGTATTTGACGTAAATTAGGACTATATTCCCTGTTTTTGGTCATTAATGGGATTATAGTCCTAGTTTCAAGGCAGGTTAGCCAGAGCGGCTTGTAGTAACGAGAAGGGGATTCTTTCTTGTTCTAAGCGTAAGTTGGCTTGCCAATGGTGGTTTTTAAGTTGCTGATAAAGTGTCTGTTCAAGTTCATTTAGATGCGGTAATTGCGCTGCGCCATGGGGTTTGGTTTCCACTCCCCAGAGCGGACGGCAGTGGGCTAGAGTGTTGTTGTCCATCAGTAAAGATTGCGCTTGTGGAAAGTAGCCGCGTAACTGCGAGAGCATAGCAAAGCCATGGCTGTCGATATCTCCCCAATAATGAATGCGACAGCGTGCCAGCCAAGGCACGTTTTGTAGCATTTGCACACCATAGCCTAAGCCGTAGATCACTAAGGCGTTACGCACGGGTGGAAAGGCCAAGCCATTCACTTTGTTCTCGGTAATAAATACCCGGTCGAGTAACAGATCCAGTTTGCTAAAAGTGCTTAGCGGAATACTCAGCTCGTCTAGTCCGCCTAATTCAGCGGCAAGTGCACGATCGAGCAGCCGAAAACTCACGGTAGGCTGTTCGTAATTAAGGCCGTAGCGTTTTTCAAAACCGTGCTCTCTTAAGCCGTTAATGCTGTCATCTATTGCCGTGGCGGGCAGCAGTTGGTCGAGCAGCACTTTTAGAATCGGCTTGTGAGCTTCAATAAACTTACTGTCTACGCCTGGTATATCGAGCTGGCGTATATAAAGCCCCGGCCTGGGTTGGTTGACTAAATAACGACACACCGCCAGTAGTTGCGGCCAGCAACCGGCATATTTACCTATAGTGGTGGCGGCTTGAGGTAACCAGTGGCTAAGTTCGGGGAAACGGTTGCTAATTAGCGTGCAGTCGCCAACAAAGTGGCGCCAACTTTGTAATTGCCCGACAAAGCGCGCCAATGCCTCCATATTGGCAAATTCGATGGCTACTGGTAAACGCTGGCGGCCCATGGTCGAGAATTGAAATTCGTGTTCAATGAGTGTCACCTCTTTTACCCTTGCCAGATCATTGCGCAGTTGCACTAGTTGGCGTTGATATAAGGCAAAGTCATGTAACAGTTGCTTATCACTGAGGCGAGAGAGCTTGACTTGGTAGGGAAAGTCGAGCGTTTCCTCTAGCCAAGCTCGGTGCCAGCCTAAGCGCTGCCACTGTTTAGTGAGCTTGTTGCGAATGGCCTTAACATCCAACATAAAACTAGTTTATCTCCCGGATCATTTGCTGATAAGGCTGTAACTGCGTCTGTTGCTGGTGATGCTGATCTAGCTGCTGGCGATATTCGGCGATCGTCATATTCAGCACGATAGAGATATTTTGCTGTTGATCGACAAAGTGCACATGCTGCACATAGTGCTCTATGATATCGAGCTTTTGTAATGGCGTAACCAGCAACAATTGCAGACCTAGTTTTTTAAATAATTCTAGGCCAAAACGGGTACTGTCTTTTGAGCCACGGGCAAAGGCTTCGTCAATCACCACTAGGTTAAAGCGGCGGCGCTGTTGCTGGCCTTCTTGGCCTACTAGCCGGTATTGCAGCAAGATGGCGGCAGCCAGAATAGAGTAGGCGAGTTTTTCTTTTTGGCCGCCAGACTTACCACCGGAATCTGAATAACATTCTTTTTCGCTATTATCTTCACGATAACGTTCAATTACGTTAAATAGCTGCCAATAGCGTACATCTACCACTTTTTTGGTCCATTTTGGCTCATTGCGCATTTGCTCAATTAAGCTTTTAACCTGTTCAAACTTTTGTTCTGAATATAAGTTGTCGTCGGTGGCGTATTCTACGCATTGCTTCAGCCGCTGTTTAAATTCGCGGATCTCGACATCCGGTGAGGCCACGCCATCCACTTCTATATAAGTGCCATCTTGATAATCCAGTGCGTGTAGCGACTGGTTGATTAAGCGAATGCGCGCAGCTATGTCTTCTTCTTGACGGTCGAGCTGGCTGCGAAATAGCGCCATGGCACGAATAGTGTCTTGATTAAGCATATCTTTAAAGCGCTGTTCGTGGCGCGGTAAATCTTCCTGCTGCAACTGGCTTAATAGCGCTTGATATTCCGCTAACGCTGCTAAGCTTTGGTCTAACTCGGTGACATCGTTAGGGAAGGCGTAGCCAAATTGGCCCATTGCCTTGATCATTTGGCTTTCTTTGCGACCGCGCTTTTCTTCTAGATGCTGAATTTTATCGTTTAATTTACCGCGTAATAAGCTGCCCTGGCTGGCAAGCATTTCTATACGCAAACTCTCGTGGGCGCAGTGTTGGCGGAATAACGCGCTAAGGCTTGGGAAGTATAGATCTTGAGTTGTTTGGGCTAAGGCCTGCAACTGAGCTTCACTTGCTGCTAACTCTTGACTGAGATGCTCGATTTCAGTGTCTAACTTACCTTGTTCGTTGAGCCGTTGATCTCGCAGTTCTTGTAGCTTGGTACGGCTTGCTTTGGCCGCTTGCAAGGTGTGTTGCAGTGCTTGTAACTGATCGGAGGATTGTTCGAGCTGCTGATACTCTTGTTGTAACTGCTCTATGTGTGTCGCTAATTGCGGCCAGTTGAGTTGTTCAAAGTCGAGATCAAATTCTGCTAGGTTCAAGGCTTGGCGATGAGCTTCATCCAACTGTTTACGTTGTTCTTGATGCTGTGCTAGTTGCGCATGTAGCGAGGTAATTGCTTGTTGCAGTTGCTGATATTGAGCGGTTAACAGCTGTATTTTTTGCTTGTTGCTCCAACCCAGCACATAACGGCTTTGGTCGTTAATGGCATAACGGTCGTCTTTTTCGTGGCGAGAAGGGCCAGACTTTACCTGACCTTGGGCGGTGAGGCCTTTGTTGCTACGGCGAAAGTCGTCCAAATTAGCACAACAGTGATAATTAAAGCGCTGTGCCAGCTCTTTATCTAGCCATGCATACAAGGGGCTATCGGGCTTGATCTCCACTTTATCGGGCAATTGGCCGGTATTTGGCTTAATGGGGACATAATCGGTCACTGGCTTCACTCTGTGATACACCAAGCGGGAACCTAGTTTGGTTTGCTCAATAAAGTTGCTGACCGACACATATAAGTGCTCTGGCACCAGCAGGCTAAGGGCAAAGTTATGCAGTACCCGTTCGATAGCACCTTGCCAAGCCTGTTCGTGGGGCTTTATTTGTAATAGCTCGCCAACGAAGGGCAGTTCGGTTTCGGGCACATTTAATGCGGCACTAAGTTGCTCGCGGATCTTAAGCTGACGCAGGGGGATATTAGACTGGCGCTTTTTTAACGCGATGAGTTCATCGTTAATGGCACCTTGCTCAGACGGTTGTTGGTTTAAGTCTTGCTTGAGGGTGTCTCTTTGTTGTTCTTGCTGCGCTTGTTGCTGACTAATGTGCTCAACATGCTCTTTAGCTTGGGCTAAGTTACTCACAAAGATGTCGGTTGTTAGTTGCTCATTCAAGCCTAAGGCACGCACCAGTTGTTGATAGCGATGGGCGTTGCCTTGGCGTTGATCGCGTTCTTTGCCAAGGCGCTGTATATCTGTGGTTAATTGCTGTAACCGACCGCCACCTTGGCTATAAATGTCTTCGCTCAGCTGCTCAATTTGCAATAGGTGCTGGTTTAGCTGTTCGGTGAGCTGTTGTAAGTTGAGGTTAACTTTATCTTGGTCTTGGCGCTTTTGCTGTAGCCGTTTTTGATATAAGGGCACGGCGAGGCTGGCCATAAACATCTCGCTGAGATCGCGACTGTGATTGAAGTGCTCTTTTTCTTGCGCAGCGCTTAGCGCGTCATTACCTAACTGACTCACGGGTTCAAGTAAGCTCACTTTTTGTCGTGCTGCCACCACTGCATCATGCACGCGTTTAAGGGCGTCATAATTGCTTTCTAGCTCAACAATCTGTTTTTCTATCTCGGGGGCGGTTAGCATATTTTGCCGCACAAAATCAGTCACCGAGCCGACCGACTTCATGGAAATGGTTTGGTTGAACAATTCTAGTGCGCGACCATCGGCACCCAAGCCCAACAGTTTGCTAAAGCACTGCTGGTAAGGTGCAAAGCTATCAAATATCTCAATGCCAGTCTGTTTGCGGAGACTTTTTCGAAGGTCGACCATTTTGCTGCCAAAGTGAGTGAAATGGCTGGCTAAATCCAGCTTTATTGGGGCGACTACAAACAGTCGGCGAACTTTACGCTCGCCGGGCTTTAGCCAAAATACTTGCGCTAAGGTGACGTCTTGCGCTAATGCCGAGGAATGAAATTGCGCTAGCAATACGCTGTAATGATCTGCACCGCGCAATCCCACTGCCTTGGCCTTGCCATAGTCATCTTGTTGGGAGGTGTAATAACCGTGAAAGTAAGATTCAAGTGAGCGCTCTTTATCATCGGCTCCTGCCGCCTTATTAAAGGCCACTTTGCGTGGTGGCACCAGCAGGATGGTTAGCCCGTCTACCAAGGTGGATTTGCCACTACCAATGTTACCGGTCAGTAGGCTGTTATTACCAGCGAGGTTAAGCTGCCAAATTTTTTGATCAAAAGTACCCCAATTCAGCACTTCAAATTGTTGTAACCGAAAGCCATTTAAGGTGCCAGCATTCGCATCAATGCCAATATCAGTGGTGGCATGGGTCAGTTGGGTATCAGTCATCTTTTTGCTCCTGCTGTGGTGTTAGCAATTGGCTAAATTCGGCAATCTGTTCGGCATTAACAAAGGCCTTGATGATGCGCTGAACTTCAAAGTCGTCGGGGTGATTGGTAATGCTGCTAAGAAACCCCATTTCGATAACTTTTTTGATCAAGGCATCGTATTCACGCTGTTGCTTTAGCTCGTTGCTGACCTCTGGGCTGTAAGGCTGCAACCATTGGTATATTTCTTGGCGGCTAACGATAAGCCGTGGCGCACTTTCTTGGTCGTCGTGTTCGGCTAGTCGCTTACGCAGCGCCACTAATAACAGGGTTTGCGCCAAGGTGAGGCTGCGTCTGGAGATCAGGCGCGGTAATTCGGTATCGTCATTTTCAAACTGCAGCTGTGCCATAAAGGCATAGCCTTCGGCTTCATCTAACGTTAGCCCTAAGCCAAGGTGTTGAAAATAATCACGAATAGCCTGTTGATCACGCAGCAGTTGCTCCCATAAATCCCGATGGCGAGCCCGATATACCGGACCTTTAAGCAGCTTTATCAAGAGTGCTGACTGGTCGCGCTGTGCTTGTTCTGAAAGCGCATGGCTAGTTAAGGTGTCTGACATATCAGCGGCTCCGAATAAAGGTGATGGTAGGTATTTGAATGGTGCGAGTCAGCTCCAGATCAGGCTGCCAGCGAATGGTTTGTTGTTGTTGCTCGTCAATATGGGCGGGCAGTATTTGCTCGCAAGCAAGCTTAATATAGGTCAGCAGCTCATCTAGGCCATAGCGCAGCGGGTAGCGTGTTATAACTTGCTCTAGTGTGGTTTGGCCGCCGTTATCGAGTAAGCATTGGCTAATGTTTTTTTGTAACTGGAGTTCATCAATATGGCTAATCGCTAACAAGGGCGTGAGGTCAACTTGAGCGGTGGCGTCGCCTAATTCTGGCTGCGAGTTAAGGTGTTCACTGCCTTTATCTTGATACAGCTGACGACTAAAAATAGGATTAATGACTGCTTGGGTGCCCGCCAACGTGGTTAGCTCAGCTTTAAGGTCAATGGTAGGCTGGCCGCTTTCTTGCGGTGAAAGGCGTTGATGAGCAAGGGCTTCAAACTGATTAATTAGCTCGATAATGCGTCGATTATCCTGAGATTGCTCCTGAATATAACGGCGTAGTTGATCCGTTATTTGCTGGCGAGTGCCGTGTACCTTGGCGCCGGCTTCTAATAGATAACTGTAAAGATGGCTCAACAGTGCGTCTTGTTGCACTAATGCTTTACCTTGCTCTTGGTCAAGCAGCTGTTGCAGATTGTGGCGCATGCTGTCGCGCAACTGCGGCGTCATCAGTAATTCAAAAAACGCGCTAAAGGACTGACCTTCGTCAGAGTCATCAATCACATCTTGATGGCTAAAGATATGATCTAATACCTCGCCTTTATGGCCACCGCGCAGGCTAATGGTTTTGCGGGTGTCTTTA
Organism: Oceanisphaera sp.; assembly: GCF_052084945.1. Classification (NCBI taxonomy): domain Bacteria; kingdom Pseudomonadati; phylum Pseudomonadota; class Gammaproteobacteria; order Aeromonadales; family Aeromonadaceae; genus Oceanisphaera; species Oceanisphaera sp. The sequence goes on along the minus strand of NZ_JBQDEX010000099.1, from coordinate 4,078 downwards.
TCTAGGCTACGAAAGTTGGCTTCTACTTGACGAAAATCTCCCAGTAATTGCCGTGACATATTGGCCAGCAAGAACAACCGCTCGCGTACCTGAGTGTCGGAAAAGCCGCTGTCTTGACCCAGTTCGACGGCAATGATCTCTTGCTCTATTTCTGCCTTACGTGCTTGCAGGGTGTGCAGCTTGGCTGCGCTGTCTTCGCTGGTGCCTTGCACCAACTCGCCAATCAAATCGAGCAGCATCTTGAGTCGTGATTCGGTGCCCACAAATTGTCGACCTTGTATTTCTTCTAACCAGCGCAGTACTTTTTCGACTTCTGGCAATAAATCGCATTCTGGCTCATCGGCCTGCTGCGGCAGGTATTTTCGTAAGTAGCCGCCTTTGGCATTAATCCAATCATCAATATAGGCCCGTGCCGATTTGGGGTATCTTTCTTCGCCGTAACTGTCGGTTATATTAAATAGGTGCTGCTCTAGCATCGACACTAATTCTAAATAAGGAATACTGCGTCTGTTGGTGGCAATAAAAGCATGATGAAAAAAGCTGGCCAGCAAGGCGAAGTGCTGAGAGCGCAATAAGCGCAAGGCCAAGCTGTGCTCTTTAAACTGCTCAAGCTGGTCATAATTTAGGGCGGTATTCATAAGCAGGCTCCAGGCAACAGGGCTTTATTGGTGATGGCAACTAGCTGCTGGTGATCCGCGAGAGCCAGCGGATATTGGGCCGGATTAAGCTGATAATCGGCTGAGCAATCGACCAGCCATTGCTGCATAACATAGCCGAGCAAGGCTTCTCGTACTTCTAGGTTAAGCCGGCCCTGGTGCATGCCATAATCGAGCGCGATGGCTTCTGGATGCGGCAATTTAGGGTGTGCCATTAAAGTGAGCGGCAAAATATGATGCCAGCTGGCATCTTGTGCCTGCTGCTCGCAGTCAGTGACTGCTTGGTCTAGCGGCTGAATACGGGTAAAGCGGGTTAATACGAAATCACGAAAGCTTTGGCTGCGTCGGTCGAAGGCACGTATATGCCAGCGCCGACCGTTATTGACTAAGGTATGAGGCACTAACTCGCGGCTTTGTTGACCGGAAGACAAAGAAACATAATCACAGCTAATGGCTTGGCGTTGGCTAATGGCCAGCAGCAGCGGCGCTAATAGCTGTTCGGCCGGCATAATAGTGGGTACTGCATCTAAGCAAATACCGCTAAGGCTCGGACCCATGGTGAGCCCTTGCCAAGCGTGCTTACTGAGTTGGTCGAGTATCAGCTGAGGATCATGTTTGAACAATGGGGCAAAAGCCGCGGTGCGGTAATACAGCTTGGTATCGTGGCGCAGCGTTAGGTTGTTGGGGGCTAATTCTCGATAGAGAGCTAAGTCTCGGGTGCCCGAAGCTAGGCCGGTTTGAAAGGTCTGTAGTAAGTCTGCCCGCGCCACCTGCCCGAAATAATGTAAACAGCAGTCGATAAAACGTAGCCGCTCACGCTGGGCATGAGAGTATGCAGTAAGGTCCAGTGTTTGTGACATAAAATCTTGAGACATAGCCGTCAGCCAATAATGAATATGGCCGAATCATAATGATTTCACCTCAATGATACAATCATTATGATGACTTATGGTTGATATTTTAATGTGATACCAATCTGAATAAAGGGATGCTCTGTTTAAGCCAGGGCTATTTTTGCCACTGAAGAACACGCAAGCAGTTTACAAGCGACAAGTAATTATAGCGCCGAGCGCCTAGCTAAGAGACTAACGCCGCTTTTTGTTTCGCTTGGTGCCGGGCCCTAGGCGCTGCTGTTAAGATCACGATTTTTCCGTGTATTCTGTGGCAAGAATGCTCTTTAGTCTTTGTGTTACTGCTTACAAATTTCATTACAGGCGCTAATTAACTGCTCGGCCAGCATTTTGCTGTGGGTAGAGAGCTTGTCTTGGGCGTGTAGGGTGAGCTCTAGATTGGGCACGGCGGGTAGGCCGTCTTGTTCGTTTAAAATACGGTGCTCTGGCGTCACTAGCCGCCTTGGCAATAATGAGATGCCAAAGCCCGCCTCTACCGCACAGCACACGCCAGACAAGCTGGTGCTCACATAGGCCAGTCGCCAGCTGCGCCCGAGCCGGTCAAAGGTGTGGGCCATTTCGCTGCGGTATAAGCCGCCAATGGGAAAGGTCACTAATGGCACAGGGTCGCAGCTAAGGTTATTGCTGTGCAGGCTGTCAATCCAACATAAAGGCTCGGGCCAGCTGGCAAGGCCGGGAGCGCTACTTTCGCGCTGTTTTACTAGAGCTAAATCCATATCGCCGCCCTGAAATTCCCGCCAAATATCACTACATAAACCACTTCTAACTTCTAAGCGAATACCCGGATATTCATTAGAAAAAGCAGCGAGGGTGGGCATAATGGCGTGGGTGGCAAAGTCTTCGGGTACGCCTAAGCAAATTTTTTGTTGCTCAGCACTCACGCTAGTTTGTGCCACCGCTTCGTTCATCATTTGTAAGATGCTACGCGCATAGTTTAATACCCGCTCGCCTTCTAGAGTGGGGGTCACGTAGCGGCCTTTGCGGTGTAATAGCTCGCAGCCAAACTGGGCTTCTAACTTGCGCACCTGCTGGCTCACGGTGGATTGGGTGAGGTGGGTACTTTCGCCAGCACGGGTAAAGCTGCCGGTGTCGGCTACGGCAATAAAGCTGCGCAGTAAGATGGGATCTAACGTCACGTTTAAGTTCATGGCTATCTCTGAGTGCAGTGAAGAGGGCACAGAGCAGCGATAAGCGCTCAGCACCAAGCTTAAAGACACCGCCGGTTTATTTGTTGGTATAGCGGTTGGCGTATAGCATACCGCTGTCTGTTAAATGGATTGCCGCGTCGCTGCGTTCCTCGCAATGATCCCTTTCAGATCTAATCTCTATTTTTCCGTGTTCTTCCGTGTATTCCGTGGCAAAAAATAAGTTTGGGGTAAGTATTTTGAACTTAGCGGTGGTCGTCCTCTTTACTCCTCACACTTCACGGGTAGTGGTTTAGCCACTAGTTTCCATTAAATTATTTAATTTATCAATCTAGGTGCTTTGTTATACAATAACGAGGTTGAAATTAGACACTATCATTTAAACAGCTATGCCGTTCGGCGTGGCTTTTGTCGGCAACTGGCCGACCCCTCGTATTAAAGGACAGAAATCATGGCCCGTAATACCTATTATGCCCCTAAGGGCGGTTTGCCGCCTCAAACTCAGCTGATCCACGATCGCGCTGTATTTACTGAAGCTTATGCTGTTATTCCTAAAGGTGTCATGAGCGACATCGTTACCAGCTTCTTGCCGTTTTGGGATGAGACTCGTCTGTGGGTTATCGCACGTCCACTAAGTGGCTTTGCTGAAACTTTCTCACACTACATCATGGAAGTTTCTCCTAAAGGTGGTAGTGATAAGCCAGAGCTAGATAAAGGCGCCGAAGGCGTTATCTTTATCGTTGAAGGTGAAATGACGCTGACCCTAGAAGGCAAAGAGCACCACATGGACTTAGGCGGTTACGCTTACTTGCCAGCCGGCGCTAACTGGAGCGTTCGCAATAACAGTGGCGAGCCTGTACGTTTCCATTGGTTGCGTAAAGCTTACGAATTTGTTGATGGTATTGATGTACCAGAAGCGTTCGTAACTAACGAAAATGACATTGCGCCTACGCCAATGCCAGACACCAACGATGCATGGGCAACTACTCGTTTCACTGATCCTACGGATCTGCGTCACGACATGCACGTGAACATCGTGACTTTCCAGCCAGGCGGCGTTATTCCATTCGACGAAACTCACGTGATGGAACACGGTCTGTATGTATTGGAAGGTAAAGCAGTTTACCACTTGAACCAAGACTGGGTTGAAGTTGAAGCTGGCGACTACATGTGGTTGCGCGCGTTCTGCCCACAAGCTTGCTACGCGTCTGGCCCAACTCGCTTCCGTTACTTGCTATACAAAGACGTTAACCGTCACATGGTGTTGAACTCTTCACCTGCTTACCGCGGCCGCTAAGCCAGAGTAAGTTGCAACCTTGAGTTGCAGCAAGTAAACAACAAGGGCAGCCCACGGGCTGCCCTTTTT
>NZ_JBQDEX010000098.1:4357-11062 GCF_052084945.1 Oceanisphaera sp. | reverse complement strand
CATCAATTATGGCTACGTCTGATGCCAGCATACTTTTTAGAACACCACCAATTTTTTTTAGGTGTTGCTGCTGAGTTGAAGTGAGCGGCGTTTGCTGCATTAACGAAGCAAAGCCAATAATGGCATTCATGGGGGTACGAATTTCATGGCTCATGTTGGCCAAAAAATCGGTTTTAGTACGGGCTAATGTTAAGGCGGCTTGGCTGGTTTTATGTAACTCACGATTGCGCACCACAAGCAGTACTACCACTAAGCTAAAACACAACATTAATGCTAAAAATAGCGCCAATATAAAATGCTGTAAGCTGTGTGTACTTTGTTGGCGCCACTGCTCTTGGTGTGAAACTAGCTCAGATCCGTCATCAATCGTAAGCGCGTAGCGTTGCTGCACCAGTAACTTGAGGCTTTTTCGATAAATATGATAAAAATACAGTGTGCCTTGTTGTTCATCTGTTAAGCGACTTAATAAACGGTCAGCATTTTCATCTAATATATACATAAAATAGGGATTATTAGACTTAAGGTACACTTGGCTCAACTGCAATAGTGTTTGGTATAAGGTGGCATTATCTTGGGTCTCATTAATAGCCTTAACTTGGTCAGCAAAGGCTTCTAGGGCATATCGGCTACGCATTTCGGCGTCTTGTAAGGTGTATAAGCGCTTTTGATAGCCTTCAAGCAGTTCACTGAGTGTACTAAGGTTATTGCTGGCTCGAGAAGACTGGTTAATAAACAGCAAAAAATGGGAGCTGGCTAGCGATAACGACACCATCTGCTGCTTTAATTGTTGATCATTTTCGCTGGTAACAAGCATTTTATGCTGTAGCTGATGGAGCCCATTTACAACGGGGCTAATCTGCTGCTCTAACTCTAAGTAATAGCGGTAGTGACGATACTGACTACCTGCATAAATCAACAACACAAGCAAAATGCCTGTATACAGCCATACCGCCCATGAAGGCGTAAAAGTATTTTGTTGTTTTGCAACCGCCGTCATCTTTTACCCTTACCTACCAGTGATATACTCGCCGCTTTTAGCACAACGAGACAATAACGAGAACGATACATGTCTAATGATATTCCACAACAAGATGTAAGCACTCGGCCAAAATGGGGAATTTTAAGCATTAACCTCATCGTATTTTTGGTGATGCTTAATACCCTGCCCCTAGATCCAGGTGTTACCAAAGGGTTGAGTTTATTGGTATTTATTGCCGTACTTTGGTTAACCGAAGCGATACATATTACCATTACTGCTCTACTGGTACCTCTATTAGCTGCGTTATTGGGTATTTTAAGCACCAGCTCGGCGTTAAGTAACTTTTCTAACTCCATTATTTTTCTATTTTTGGGTGGTTTTGCCTTGGCCGCCGCCATGCACAGTCAGCAACTTGATAAGTTGATTGCTAGCCGCATTTTACAACTGGCTAAGGGCCGGTTAAACATCGCAGTAGTGTTATTGTTTGCGACTGCAGCATTTTTGTCGATGTGGATCAGTAACACTGCGACCACCGCCATGATGCTGCCTTTGGCGCTGGGCTTGTTAAGCTGCCTAGACGCAAAGGGGCATAACCGCACCTATATTTTTGTGTTATTAGGGGTGGCATACAGCGCCAGTATTGGTGGTATTGCGACTTTGGTGGGCAGCCCTCCTAATGCGATTGCAGCTGCCGAAGTGGGCTTAAGTTTTAGTGAATGGATGGCGCTAGGCTTACCGGTTACGTTAATGCTGCTGCCCGTCACTATAGTGATTTTATATGTGCTTTTTCGCCCTAACTTGAATGAGCGCATTGAAGTAAATGCAGAGCGCGTAGTGTGGACAGGCAAGCGTAAAACCACCTTAGGTATTTTTGCCATTACTGTGTGTTTATGGATATTTTCAGGCCCGGTGTCTAAGGCATTGGGGGGGCTTGCCTCTTTTGACACTATTGTGGCGTTATTGGCCATTGCTTTAATTGGCATTACCAAGGTGGCTGAGTGGAAAAACATTGAAAAGCACACCGACTGGGGGGTGTTATTGCTGTTTGGTGGGGGGTTAACCTTAAGCCATGTATTAAAAGAAACTGGCACTAGCCTGTTTTTAGCCCACCACTTAGCTGAGCTTATCGGTAGCGCTAATCCGTTCATTATTTTATTGGCCATTACCGCCTTTGTGGTGTTTTTAACCGAGCTTGCCTCTAACACTGCTAGTGCCGCATTACTGATCCCCGTGTTTGTGGCTGTCTCTGAAGGCTTGGGCTTACCGCCAGTTATGGTGGCCTCTGTGATTGCCGTTTCGGCCTCTTGTGCCTTTATGTTGCCGGTTGCTACCCCGCCTAATGCGATTGTGTTTGGTTCTGGTTTTATTCAGCAAAAAGACATGATGCGAGCTGGTTTGGTATTAAATATCGCCTGCATTGGTTTACTAGCAGGTTACTTCTACCTGTTCGGCTAATAACTCTAGCAGCTTAATCTGTAACTGACGGCGGACTAAGGTTGCCGTCAGTTACCATTAGCCACTGAATGTTTACGGTAGAAAGCAATCCACCACCAACAACCAGCTGAGCAACAAACCACATAATCAAGCAGTTAAACCAAACATTTACGCATACCACTCGGTTGCTTAGGTGTTTTTATGACTATTTTTGAATAATTACCCATAAAGCAAGTCACAGCAGTGTTCACTACTAAAAATAGCCTTAATCGACGATTATGCTCAAAATGCAAAAAACACAGATACACCACAAAACAAAACCCAAGCAGTTAATAACACCATCATTACAACCCCAGCCAATCATATTCACTGCCAACATCCTTGGTAACCCGTGAATTTAAGCGCAAACACTACTTATTAGACCAGTACCCACATTGATTTAGCAGCCTTTGCTACCTATTCTGCTCTGCAGCGACGGTGACTAACGTCACTCTCAGCAACTCTTATCTTCTAAGATGTATGATGTTAACTAAAGGACTAATTATGAAACGAGAACAATGGGGTTCTCGCACTGGGTTTATCTTGGCGGCGGTGGGTTCGGCCGTTGGCTTAGGTAATATCTGGCGCTTCCCTTATATGGCGTATGAAAACGGCGGTGGTGCTTTTTTCATTCCTTATCTGTTTGCCATGCTTACCGCTGGCATTCCCTTTATGATTTTAGAGTTTACGCTGGGTCATAAATTTCGTGCCGGCGCCCCTAAAACGTTACGCGCACTGAATAGCAAATTTGAATGGCTGGGATGGTTTCAAGTGATGATCTCGGCCATTATCGCCTTTTATTATGTGGTGGTGATTGCCTGGGCCATTTCGTTTGTTTACTTTGCCTTTAATCAATCTTGGGGCGAAGACACTAACGCCTTTTTCTTTGGTGAGTTTTTGAACTTAGGCGACGACAGCGCGCCCTCTAACTTAGGCAGCTTGCAGTGGAATTTACTACTGCCATTGTGCTTGGCGTGGGCGGCGACCTACTTTGCCACCTTCCGCGGTGTTAAAGGCGGTATCGAAAAGGTCAACAAAGTACTGATGCCTTTGCTGTTCGCCATGGTATTACTGCTGATTGGCCGCATTGTATTTTTACCCGGTGCCCTAGAAGGTATTGACTGGTTACTGAAGCCGGACTTTAGCAAAATTTGGGATCTTAAAGTCTGGTCTGCAGCCTATGGTCAGATCTTTTTCACCTTAAGTGTTGGTTTTGCCATTATGCTGTCTTATGCCAGCTACTTACCTAAAAAATCAGACATTAATAACAACGCCTTTATGACGGTATTAATGAACTGTGGCTTCTCTATTTTAGCCGGCATTATGATTTTTGGTGCCTTAGGTTACATGGCCAACGTGCAAGATAAAGCATTAACAGACGTGGTGAGCTCTGGTGTCGGCTTGGCCTTTGTCACCTTGCCTACCGCTATTAATTTGCTACCCGCACCCGGTGTGATGGGGCCTTTGTTCTTTTTAGCCTTAATGTTTGCCGGTATTAGCTCGCACATTTCTATTGCCGAAGCCGTTACCACAGGTCTTATGGACAAGCTAGGTTGGAGTCGTCCCAAAACCGCCACTGTGTTTTGCTCAGTCGGTTTTGTAGTGAGCTTGCTCTTTATTACCCAAGGCGGCTTATTACTGCTTGACTTGGTTGACTACTTTATTAATAACATCGCGCTATTGGGTTCTTGCTTATTAGAGCTGTTATTGGTGGGCTGGTTATGCCGAGTACAAGATTTCCGTACTTATGCCAATAAAATGTCTGAATTTACCGTAGGTAACTGGTGGACAATCTGCATTAAGTTTGTGTCGATTGCGATGTTGGTTATTATTTTATTTAACAACATTAAAACCGCATTTTTAGAAGGCTACGGTGGCTATGCCAGTGCCGAAGTGACCTATATTGGCTGGGGCATGATCACCCTAATGCTAGTAGTGGCCATTATTGTTAACATAGGCAGCAAGCAGGAGAGTAAAATATGAGCTTAGGCGCCATTATCATGCTATTTGTTGGCTTAGGGTTAACCTGGGGCGGTGCCGTTTTTTGCATTCGCTTAGCCATGAAGACCAGTAACAACGAATAACACCTTAATACGGTAATATTTAGCACAAATAATAAGCCAACCCAAGCCATGCTGGGTTGGCTTTTTTTGTACCCTTTAGCTTCCTCCTTTGGTGCGCTATGCTTACCCGCTTTATAAGCTTGATGAAAACGGATATTAAAGATGGATTGGGATGCAGAGGTGACTCAGCGTAATGCCGTGTTAGGGCAACTAACGGGGCTAATACACACCAACTGGGAACACTGGCCCACCGTAACAGAGCTAAACCAAACACTGGGTGCTAAACTGCCGGTTCGCTTTATTGATGATAGTGACTTTAGCGCCCTCAACTGCTATTACGAGCAGGCGGTAGAGCAAGGCTGGGTACCGACCCGGGCGGCCAGTTGGCATGACTTTTTTGGTGCCACTATTTGGGCGCTATTTCCACAGACCAAGGCTTTACTAAATCGCTTACATATGGCCGATATTAATACTCAAGGGCTTAGTCGCACGCCAAGGCGCGATCGCATTACACATTTTGACGAATGTGGCATGGTATTGGCCGTCAGTAATAAAGCCCATATTAGCCAACTGCTAGTTGAACATAATTGGCATCAGCTCTTTATTGACGAGCGCCAGCGCTGGGGGCACGATTGGCAACCGTTTATTTTTGGTCATGCCTTATATGAACAAGCGCTTACCCCCTTTGTGGGGATGACGGCAAAGTGTGTAGTGATTGAAATGCCCAGCGATTTTTTTGCACGTCCATTAAGTGATCGCTACCCCTTGCTTGATGCCGCCTTAGCAACTGAACTGGAGCAAAGTGCCCTTTTTGATAATGCTCGGCCATTACGCCCTTTGCCCATGCTAGGGATCCCTGGCTGGTGGCCAGATAATGAAGACTTAGCGTTTTACCAAAACACCCAATATTTTCGCCCTCGGCGTCGGTAGTTTTATTCTGTAATGATTTTTTACGTTTTTTTTCTTACACTTGCCGTCTATTTATAAAAAGGATCTTCTTGTGTCTGTGGCCGACCCCGTTTATGACTTGAGCTTTAAGCGTCATTATCTGCACCCTAAATATTGGCCCACTTGGCTCGCCATTGCCGCTCTTTGGTTGCTAGCTTGGCTGCCGGTGCGAGTGCGCGACACTTTTGCTGGCGCCTTTACTCCTGTATTAATGCGTTTTGCTAAAAAGCCGTGTTATATCGCCCGTACTAATATTGAGCTGTGCTTTCCTAAGCTATCGCCTGCTGAGGTTAACACCATGCTGGCAAAGTCAATACGTGCCGGATTAATGACCTTTATGGGTTATGGCGAGTGGACGGCACGCAGTGCTGAGTTTTTACAAAATCGCTTTGTGGTGCATGGCCAAGAGCATATTGATGCCTGTTTAGCCAATGATGAGAAAATTATTTTTATGATCCCCCACACTTGGGCAATTGATGCAGGGGGCTTGTATCTCACCTCACTAGGGTTACCCATGTGTACCATGATGCACAGCGCAAAAAATGACGTGTTTGACTGGTTTATCAATCGCCAGCGCGCCCGTTTTAATGGCATTGTGTATGAGCGAGATGCCGGCATTAAAGCCGTGATTAAAACCATTAGAAGCGGTAAACATTTCTTTTATTTGCCCGATCAAGACCATGGCCGTGAAGCCAGTTTATTTGTGCCTTTTTTTGGCGAATTAAAAGCCACATTGCCGGCTTTGCCTAAGCTGGTGAAACTCACCGGTGCCAAGGTGATACCCGTACTCAGCGTGTATAATATTGAACAGCATCGTTACGAGCTCATATTACGCCCGGTAATGGCCCCCTACCCAAGCACCGACCTCATGGCCGACACCCGTGCAATGAACGCAGAAATTGAAGCCTTATTGGCCGAGTGGCCAGAGCAATACATGTGGTTTTTAAAGTATTTTCAAACCCAAGTCGACAGTGACAAAGGCCGCTACGAAGCCGGCATTCGTAAAATAAGAAAGCAGAAATAATGAAAGCTAACCCCCTGCGGGGAGCTGTACGTCTCACGCTGTACGCCATACGTTAAAGAAAACATCGGTTTGGTTTTACGTACAGCGTACGGCGGAGAACGTACCGCGGTCTTTACCCCTGCGAGGAGCGGTACGTCTCACGCTGTACGCTTTACGATAAATAAAAACATCGGTTTGGTTTTACGTACAGCGTATGGCGGATAACGTACCGCTGTCAG
>NZ_JBQDEX010000098.1:0-4257 GCF_052084945.1 Oceanisphaera sp. | reverse complement strand
TACGCCATACGTTAAAGAAAACATCGGTTTGGTTTTACGTACAGCGTATGGCGGATAACGTACCGCTGTCAGTTACATGGATTGCCGCGTCGCTACGCTCCTCGCAATGACCACTCGGGGAGCGGTACGTCTCACGCTGTACGCCATACGTTAAAGAAAACATCGGTTTGGTTTTACGTACAGCGTATGGCGGAGAACGTACCACGGCCTGTGCGCCCCTTCGGGCGCTATTCACTTTTTTCTGTTAATGCTGCTTCTAATAAGCGTTGTTGATGCTCGGGGGATTGGGTATGGCGTGCCAGTAATCGGTACATGGCGGGCACCATAAACAGTGTGAGTAAGGTGGCAAGGCTGACGCCGGTGAACACCACTACCCCCACGGCTTGGCGACTTTCAGCGCCGGCACCGCTGGCTAATATCAGTGGGATAGCGCCGATAATAGTCGTAAAAGCGGTCATTAAAATAGGTCGTAACCGCCTTGCTGCCCCCTCTATTACTGCCTCATCAAAAGCCATGCCACGGTCGCGCAGTTGGTTGGCAAATTCGACGATTAAAATACCATTTTTGGTAACCAAACCAATCAGCATCACCATGGCAATTTGGCTATAAGCATTTAAGCTCATGCCCATTAAAAACAGGCCAAGTAAGCCCCCTACTAACCCCAGCGGCACCGTGAGTAATACAATAAACGGGTGCACAAAGCTTTCAAACTGTGCAGCTAAAATTAAAAATACCACTACTAGTGCTAAACCAAACACAAACAAAATATCGCTTTGGTTATTTTTATACTCCAGCGACTCCCCTTTGTAATCGACAATGGCATTTTCGGGTAAATGCTCACGTACTTGTTGGTCAAGATAATCAAGTGCTTCGCCTAAGCTGTAATTGCCCACCAAGTTGGCGCTTAGGGTAATGGCTTTTTTACGGTTGTAGTGATTCAGTGACGGCGATGCGCCTTGCTCTCTCAGTTGCACTAGATTATCGAGAGAAATAAGCTCATCGTCGCTCCCTCGTAGATAAATTCCTCCAATATCGCTGAGTTGGCGAAACTTATCTTGTTGGCCTTTTAAATACACATCATATTCGTCGCCTTGTCGCTCATAAGTAGTAATGGCCTGCCCACCGAGCATAACATTTAAACTATCAGCAACTTCGGTCACTGAAATGCCTAACTTAGCCGCTCGGGCTTGGTCTACATCCACTAATAGCTCAGGCTTAGTTTGCGCATAATCGAGGTCTAAATCACTTAAACCGGGGTTATCTTCGGCTAAGGTTTTTAGCTGCTCGGCCCATTGGTAGAGCTCGTCATAATCGCTACCACCTAAAACAAACTCAACCGGTGAACTTGATCCACCGCGAATAGAAGACGGTAAAATAGGGATCACCAATACATCGGCAATATTGCGGGTCATGCCACGAATACGCCCCACCACCTGTGCCGCCGACACGTCACGTTTGTTCCACTTCTCTAAGCTGATAATAACCAAACCACTGTTTACCCCACCACCAAAGCCTGGGGTGCGCACCGTTAAGTTGGTTGTAATGCCCTCGTCTCTGAGGGGCATTAATTTTTGTTCTATTTCGCTCATGGCCTCGCTCATGCGCTCAAAGCTTGCCCCTTCAGCCCCACTGACCAGCACAAAAATGGCCCCTCGGTCTTCTTTGGGGGTCAGGCTTTGGGGCACCTGTATTAATAACCACACCGTAAATGCCAATGCCACAACTATCACCACAGGCGCCCACCAAGGGCGGGCAATGCTTTTACCTAATACGGCTTTATAAGCCCGTTCTAACTTGGCAAAACCGGCATTAAAGCGCTCGGCTAACCGAGTGGGTGCTTGATGTGCTTTTAATATCTTAAAGCTCATCACTGGACTTAAGGTGAGCGCCACTATGGATGAAAACACCACGGCGGCGGATAATAAAACAGCAAACTCGGTAAAAATACGACCAATAATACCGCCCATAAACACAATAGGCACAAATACCGCCACCAAGGTAAGGGTAGTCGCAATCACCGCAAAGCCCACCTCGCGGGTGCCATAATACGCCGCAGCTAACGGGGAGCGGCCACGCTCTAAATGATGATAAATATTTTCTAGCACCACTATGGCGTCATCCACCACCAGGCCAATAGCCATAATCAATGCCATTAACGTGATCAGATTGACCGAGTAGCCTAATGCATAAGCGGCCATAAATGCGCTGATCAAAGACACTGGTACGGTAATGGCCGGAATTAAAGTGGCCCGCACCTGCCCTAAAAAGATATAAATCACCAACACCACTAAGCCGATGGTGATCAGCAGGGTTTGATACACTTCGCTAATGGCATTATCAATAAAAACTGAGCTGTCGTAGGTCCAAGTCAGTTCAGCTCCTTCAGGTAAAAACGGCTGTTGGGCTTTAATGGCTTTTTTAACTTCATTAACGACATCTAGGGTGTTGGCCTGACTTTGCTTAACAATACCAAGCCCCACCACATTTTGGCCATTAGAGCGAAACAAAGTATCTTCAGGCTTTTCGCCCTCCCACACCTCGGCCACATCTGATAAATAAACTCGTGTGTTAGTGTCGAGCCGACGAATGCTTAACCGTTGAAAGTTAATGGCTTGGTCGTAATTACGCTGAATACGTGCCGCATAGTTTTGTTGGCTGTTTTCTAACACACCGGCGGGTAATTCTACGTTTTGTGAACGCAGTGCGGCACGAATATCAGCCACTGTTACCCCACGTGCTGCCATGGCGGCAGCGTCGAGTCGTACGTTCATCACCCGTTCTTTACGTCCCCCCACAATTACCGAGCTAACACCATCAAGTAGACTAAAGCGATCTGCTAACACGTTTTCAGCATAATCTCCCATCTCTAACAGTGACATGCCCGTTGAGCGTAGTGTCACCCACAGCACCACATCGTTGCGCCCCGTGTCTTTGGTAACAATAGGCGCGTCGGCTTCGTCGGGTAACTTGCGTGAGGCGCGCGCCACAGCTTCTCGTACATCACTGGCGGCGCTGTCTAGATCACGGGCAGGATCAAATTCAATGGTAATGCTTGAACTGCCATCTCGGGTACTCGAGCTAATGTATTTAACATCACTAATGCCCGATAACTCATCTTCTAAGCGCTTAGTGACTTGTACTTCTAATACACTGGCACTGGCCCCAGTATAGGCGGTACGCACTGTGACTACCGGTGAGGTGGTATCAGGCATTTCACGCAGCGGTAACTCCAGAAAAGAAATCACCCCAAACACACACAGCATTAAACTCAATACAATGGCCAATACGGGGCGAGCAATCGACAGATCAGAGAGCTTCATGCGTCACCTCTGCTGGCTTAGCGGCTGTTTTACCTGCTGTGGGGCTGTCTAATACTTCAACTTGGCTGCCTTCTCGTACTTTAACTGTGCCTCTATTAACCACACGTTCCCCCACAGATAAACCGTCAGTAATAGTCACAAGTTCGCCTAAATTACGACCAATGCTAACATTGCGCCGATTCACTTTACCTTCGTCATTCACTACATAAACATAGCGCTGTTGGCCGGCATACAACAAACTTTGAGTAGGAATGGCCATTTGTGTGCTATTAGACACGATTAACTGCACTCGCATTAACATACCAGGCACTAATAAAGATTCGCTGTTATCAAACACTAACCGCGCTTTAGCATTGAGTGTGTTGCTGTTAATGCTGGGGGCAATCACAGTTAACTTACCCATAAAGGCTTGATCACCATAGGCTTGGGTATAGGCAGTTAATTGCTCACCCACCTTTAGTTGGCCAAAGTATTTTTCGGGTATGGCTAAGTCGAGCTTTAACTGGCTGTTATCTTGTAAGTCACCAATGGGGCTATTGGCCGCAAGCAACATGCCCGCAGCCACATCACTTAACCCCATTACGCCTGCAAAAGGCGCGCGCAGCGTTAAATGATCTGCTGCCACCTTAGCCGCGGCCAGTTTAGCATCGGCCATGGCTACTGCTGCCTCTTGGCCGTCTAATTCAGTTTGTGTGACCGCTTTTCGGCTAAACAGTGTGCGATAGTTTTTTAGAATACGCACCGCATCTTGTTTTACGGCACGGGCTTCGCGCACCACGGCTTGAGCTGCGCGATCGTCTAAGCTTAATAACAGCTGATCTTTTTTAACCTGCTCCCCAGATAAAAAATGTACCTCGGTTACGCGAGCACTCACTTGGGGAGCAATAGCAACTTGCTGATTGGCTTTTAAGGTACCTATTAGTTCAATTTTGGCGGT
>NZ_JBQDEX010000097.1:0-11165 GCF_052084945.1 Oceanisphaera sp. | reverse complement strand
CTAATGGTAAGGGCTCCCCTACAAATAGTTGGGTGTTTGGCTCTTACCCTATAAAGTCTTTTTCAGATCTTATCTCTATTGTTCCGTGTTCTTCCGTGGATTCCGTGGCGAAAAGTTTTGATCAATTAGTTTTACAGATTGGTATTAAAAGTATGTATCAGCCTCACTAAAATAATGCGCATTTGCAAGGAAAATGCCACAGAATTCACACTATAAATCACGGATAAAAGATTTATCGAGCTGCTTAAACGCCACATTTAGCGCTTCGCCTAGCTGAAAATAACAAGGGCGCGCCACAGGTTCGGCAATCGCAATGCCCGCGGTGGCGATTTGCTCATATAGCCGACGATACCAAGTCACTAATGTGGGTGGCAAAGGCGTATCGGCACGCTTACCTAACCAATATAAACCTTGCATGGGTAAACTGGCTAAAAATAAGATGGAGGTCACTACCCCAGGCCAAAAGCGTGGGTCGCCAAACTGAAACTGCATTAATACGCACAGTACAATGAGGGCCGGCATGACTCTTACCCCTAAACGCGTGGCACTGGCAATGCGATACTCAGGAAAAAAAGCCGCCAACTGCCGCTCTTTAGGCCATACAGCCAAATAGGCACTTCCTCTGTGTAACTTACTGGTTAATGTCCCCATTGTGACTCCTTAAAAGCGGCCGCTCAGCTTAAAAAACCAACACTTGCTTTGCGACACATAACATAAAAAAAGCGGCTTGTTAATAATATTTTACGCCACTAGACGGAGATTATCCTACTGTTATTATCCCTGTAAGGTTTGCACTTCTGTGTGTTCAGGCTACAGCCTGTAAGCAGGAAGCGAATTAGAAGAGTAACTTTATCTTTTATCTAACGACAAGGTTTACAGATGACTAGCAAGCTGGTTCTAGTGCTTAACTGCGGCAGCTCGTCGCTTAAATTTGCCATTCTTAATGCCGATACGGGTGACGAAAAGCTATCCGGTCTTGCTGAGTGTTTTTATCAGCCAGATACCCGCATTAGCTGGACCTTAAATGGTCAAAAAGACAGTGCTTCTTTAGGTGCCAATAAGGCACACCAAGAGGCGCTAGACTTTATCGTCAACAATTTGCTTACCCCCCACCCCGAGTTAATGGAACACTTAACGGCTGTGGGACACAGAGTGGTACACGGTGGTGAGCAGTTTACGCATTCCGTTATTATAGATGATGCCGTTATAAAAGGGATTGAAGACTGCGCAAGTTTAGCGCCTTTGCACAACCCGGCTCACTTAATTGGCATTGCCTCTGCCCGCAACTCTTTTCCAGATTTGCCTCAGGTAGCCGTGTTTGATACTGCTTATCATCAGACTATGCCGGAGTCGGCTTATCTGTATGCGCTCCCTTACAAGCTGTATCAAGAACACGATATTCGCCGCTACGGTATGCATGGCACCAGCCATTTCTTTATCGCGCAACAAGCTGCCAAGCAACTTAATAAGCCTCTTGATGAGCTTAATATTATTAGCTGTCACTTAGGCAATGGCGCCTCAGTGTGTGCCATTAAAAACGGTAAGTCGGTTGATACTTCTATGGGACTCACGCCCCTTGAAGGCTTAATTATGGGCACCCGTTGTGGTGATATCGACCCGGCTATTATTTTTCATTTGCACGACAACTTAGGCTACAGCTTAGACAGCATTAACACCCTGTTGACCAAAGAGTCAGGTCTGTTAGGTCTTACTGGCCACACCAACGATTGTCGCTACATTGCTGAGCACTACGACACTGAGCCTGAAGCTAAACGCGCCATGGATATCTTTTGTCATCGCTTAGCAAAATATATTGCCGGTTACACCTGTACCCTAGATGGCCGGTTAGACGCCATTGTCTTTACTGGCGGTATTGGTGAAAACTCCATCTTAGTCCGTGCCATGACCTTAGAAAAACTCAGCTTATTAGGCTTTAAGCTTGACTCAGCAGCCAACGAAAAAGCGCGCTTTGGTAAAACTGCCTGTGTCACAACACCAGACAGTACTCCAGCTTGGGTGATCCCCACTAACGAAGAATGGGTGATTGCACAAGATGCCCAAAAACTGGCGCACAGCGCCCACACTCTCACAGCGTAATAAAAGAGGATTTTATGGCTAGAACAATCATGCTTATTCCCGTTAGCGGCGGTGTGGGTACTACCTCAATCAGCCTTGGCATGGTACATGCCATGGAGCGCAATGGGGTTAATGTCAGCTTTATTAAGCCTGTGTCGCAACCCCGTCACAACTGCAAGGTGCAAGATCACTCTAGCGCTGTTATTGCCAATGGCTCTAATATTAAGCCGCCCAAGCCGTTTGCCCTTAGCTATGCAGAAGGCATGATCTCTCGCGGTGATCTTGATGTATTGCTTGAGGAAGTTGTGGCGCGAGTTGAGCAACACGCAACCGACAGCGGCGCCGAAGTAGTGGTGGTTGAAGGCTTAGTTCCGACTGATAAACATCATTTTGCTAATCGCATTAACTATGATGTTGCCAAGGCACTCGATGCCGATATGGTGTTTATTGCCCAGCCTGGTAACGACACTAGCCAACAACTGAAAGAGCGCATTGAACTGGCATGCTCAAGCTTTGGTGGCATCGAAAATAAGCAGATTGTGGGCTGTATTATTAATAAAATGGGCGCGCCCATGGACGAACAAGGCAATACCCGCCCTGACTTGTCCGAAATGTTTAACCCCAATAACAAAATTGAGCAATACACGCCCAATTTAGAGGTGTTACAAGTATTTGGTAAATCTCCACTGCGCATTTTGGGTTGTGTGCCATGGAATACCGAATTAGTCGCTCCCCGCGCCATTGATTTAGCACGTCACCTCAATGCCAGCGTGCTCAACGAGGGGGAGATAAACACTCGCCGGTTACAAAGTGTGACCTTTTGTGCCCGTGACTTACAAAACATGGCGCAGCTATTTCGGGCCGACAGCTTGTTAGTGGCCTCAGGTGATCGCTGTGATGTCATTATAGCCGTGTGTTTAGCCGCCATGAATGGCGTTAAAATTGGTGCCTTATTACTTAATGGCGGCTATCGCCCAGGCCCTGAGGTCATGGACTTGTGTCAGCGCGCCATGGAAACCGGCCTGCCTATTTTGATGGTCGACACCAATACTTGGCAAACGGCGGTCAACTTACAGCACTTTAATATCGAAATTCCTATCGATGATCGCCAGCGCATTGGGGTGGTGCAAGATTACATGGCCAGTCATATTGATCAAAACTGGATTGAATCTCTTAGCGCCACCTCCACTCGTAGCCGCCGTCTAAGTCCGCCCGCGTTTCGCTATCAGTTAACAGAGCTGGCACGACGTGCAGATAAACGCATTGTCCTTCCCGAAGGGGAAGAGCCTCGTACCATTAAAGCTGCCATTATTTGTGTAGAGCGCGGCATTGCCCGCCCTGTGCTATTAGGTAATAAAGAAGAAATTACCCGCGTGGCCGCACAACAGGGGGTGGTACTAGATGAGCGGGTCGATATTATTGAACCTGATAATGTACGCGAACATTATGTGGAGCGCTTAGTGGAGCTGCGCAAAGCCAAAGGCCTTACCGATATTGTGGCCCGAGAGCAGTTAAAAGATAATGCCATGTTAGGCACCATGATGTTAGAGCGAGATGAGGTGGATGGTTTAGTGTCGGGTGCCATTAATACCACCGCTAATACCATACGTCCCCCGTTGCAAATCATTAAAACCGCACCGGGCTCCTCTTTGGTCTCTTCCATCTTCTTTATGCTACTGCCCGATCAGGTATTAGTATACGGTGACTGCGCCATTAACCCCGATCCGACTGCCGAGCAATTAGCCGATATTGCTATCCAGTCTGCCGAATCAGCTATCGCCTTTGGTATAGAGCCAAGAGTGGCCATGATCTCTTACTCTACCGGCAACTCTGGTACAGGTGCTGAAGTGGTTAAGGTACGAGAGGCCACCCGCTTGGCACAAGAAAGACGTCCAGACTTAATTATAGATGGCCCACTGCAATACGATGCCGCCATTATGGAAAATGTGGCTAAGTCTAAAGCCCCCGACTCACCGGTGGCAGGTAAGGCAACTGTGTTTATTTTTCCTGATCTTAATACCGGCAACACCACCTATAAAGCGGTACAGCGCTCGGCACAATTAGTCTCTATTGGTCCCATGCTGCAAGGCATGCGCAAGCCTGTTAATGACTTGTCGCGCGGCGCATTAGTCGATGATATTGTGTACACCATAGCGCTTACCGCCATTCAGGGCGCGCAAATGGCCGCAGCTAAAAGCAGTCACTAACACTAAGCGCGCTTAGCGCCTGCGTCATCAATCATCAACACCCAGTGGCGACACTGGGTGTTTTTTTGTGCTTAATCGGCGCGATAAAGGCGATATTGCAGCAATCAAGCCCCCTTATAAAAATAAAAACCTTTTCCTTATGGTGAAAACTGGTAACTTAACCCCTTCAATATGCTTTTTTCACATAACCTATCAATAACCACACTGTTAATAACCGTGGTTTACAACAAGGAGAGTCATACATGTCTACCGTTACTTTTCAGGGTAATTCTGTTGCTGTTTCTGGCCAGTTTCCACAAGCAGGCCAAGCCGCAGCTGACTTTACACTGACCGATGGCGATTTGAATGATGTTCGCTTGGCTGACTTTAAAGGCCAAAAAGTATTGCTGAACATTTTCCCAAGTGTTGATACCGGCGTTTGTGCCACCAGTGTGCGCACCTTCAACGAAAAAGCGGCAGCTCTTTCCAATACCAAGGTACTGTGTGTGTCTATGGATCTACCCTTTGCTTTTGGTCGCTTTTGCGGCGCAGAAGGTATTGAAAACGTACAAGCTGCTTCTGCGTTTCGTCACGCTGAATTTCTGAATGCCTACGGCGTTGCCCTAAGTGATGGTCCACTGCGCGGCCTTGCTGCTCGTGCCGTGGTTTGCATCGACGAACAAGGCCAAGTGAGCTACAGCGAACTGGTTTCTGAAATTACAGACGAACCTGCATACGACGCGGCAATTGCAGCGCTTGCATGATCCTGATGGATCCCTGCTCAGTTAGTTTTTTTGATGCAATATCAATAAGCTAGCTTTAATGTCCGAGGTAATCTACAGACTTACTCACAGTTTATGTGGATAACCTCGGATACTTTTCTTGGTCCCCCCTCTCCTAGGCTCTTATCATTAGCAGCGAGGTGTTTTTCCTATTGCTGGCACTTTTCTGTTAACCTAACCCAATACGTTCAATAACACCCCTGTTGGCTCTGCATATTGCGAAACAGTGAGTGGGACTATTTGAGCACTAGCCACTCGCTAGATAAGAGGATTGGATCATGAACATACTTATTACAGGGGGAACTGGTTTTATTGGCCAGCGCCTCATGAATCATTTACGACCTCATCATCACATCACAGTACTTAGTCGCACGCCTAATAAAGTGCACCAACGTTTAGGTCACGATATTCAGGCGCTGGCTTCACTTGACGAGCTAGATAACCTAGACCAATTTGATGCCGTTATTAATCTAGCAGGCGAGCCCATTGCAGATAAACGCTGGAGTCCCGCCCAAAAAGAACGTATTTGCCATAGCCGTTGGCATATTACCGAGCAGCTTGTTAATAAGCTTAATGCCGGACACACGCCACCCAAAGTGTTGATCAGTGGCTCGGCCGTTGGCTTTTATGGCCGCCAAGGCGAAGCTTTAGTGGATGAAGACTCTCACCCTCATGCTGAGTTTAGCCATGAGGTGTGTGCTAAGTGGGAACAACTGGCTAACTTGGCCGCCAGCGAACATACCCGAGTGTGTTGTGTTAGATTGGCGGTAGTAATAGGCAATGAAGGCGGAGCCTTAAAAAAAATGCTCCCCAGCTACCGATTAGGTTTAGGGGGCCCCATTGGCCATGGCAAACAGTATATGTCGTGGATCCATATTGATGATGTGGTGAGCTTACTGTTGTTTTTATTAGAGCATCAAGAGTGCCAAGGCCCTTTTAATGCCAGTGCCCCTGAGCCGGTCACAAATGCAAACTTTAGCCGCACCTTAGCTCGGGTATTAAACAAGCCGCACTTTGCTCGTATTCCTGCTTGGACTATGCGCTTACTCTTTGGCGAAATGGCCGATTTACTATTAACCGGCCAAAGAGTCATGCCGGTACGACTGCAAGAAGCCGGCTTTTATTTTCGCTACCCCACCCTTGAAAAAGCACTAAAAGAGACACTAAACAGCAGTACCCAGCGCTAAGCGGGAAGCATATAGCTTACCGCTGCTAGCGATGTTTTCTACCATTGACGCAATCGGTTCACTAGGTTGGTGCTGGTAATGCCCCCCATCCTTCCGGCTAGCAGTAATAAAACGCTACCCAGTAACGGCAAGCTAAACCACAGTAAAGGATGGGGCTGCCATGTCAGTCCCATCCACTGAGGCAAGAGTATCGCCACGCAAAGCTCTACGCCTACCGCTGCGGCTAGGCCAGCAACACCCCCAGCGGCCAGCCACTCCCAACGTAAAGAGGCTTTCATTAGCCGCTCACTCGCGCCTAAGGTGCGTAATAGCACTAATTCACGACGGCGGCTTTCTAAAGTCGTCTCTAATTGAGCCAATAGCACCAACACACTGGCTCCCGTAACAAGGGCCATTATCACTAATAGCGCCTGACTAACTTGCGCTAATACCTCACGCAATTGCTGTAATATCGCTTCTACATCTAACAAGGTCATGGTGGGAAAGGCGCGGATCAGTTCAACTTCTAATGCCTGTTGTTTGGGTGGCAAATAGAAACTGGCCAACCAAGTTGGCGAATAGTCCGCCAATACATCTGGGCTAAAGATCAGATAAAAATTAGGCTTCATACTATTCCAATCCACCTCGCGAATATTACGCACTTGGGCAGAGACACTTTGGCCCGCTAAATCTACATTAATCTTATCGCCGATACTCAGTTGTAAACGATCAGCTAATCCCGACTCTACCGACACCCCCCCCGCCTCGCTGCTCCACTCGCCTTGTACCAGACGATTGCCCTTGGGTAACTGCTCACTATAGGTGAGGTTTAACTCTCGGCCGCCGCCCGTGTTACCGGCATTGTTATCACTGCCACTTGGGCTCTGGTTGTTATGACTCGCAGGGCGGTCGACATTAGCAGCAGTGGGGGTATCGTTTATCTCAGTTAAACGCCCACGCACAATAGGATAAAACTGCGAGCGATCTAAACCGGCTTGATCGAGGCGTTCGCGCACTGGGTCTAACTGATCACTGGCAATATTTATCAAGAACCGATTGGGAGTGTCTGCGGGCAATTCGGCTAAAAAGCCATCGACTAACTCGCCCCGTACGACCCACAGCAAGCTGCCTAAAAATAGCGCCAGCGCAATGCCACCAAATTGCATCAGGGTCGCCAATCGAGCACCTTGTAGACGATTCACCGCTAATCGAAACCCAACGCCACCCCCAATACGGCGCACTAAGGTCAACATTAACCAACATAACCCGCCTAATATCGCCACTAATGCAATGAGGCCAATTAATAAACCCGCCGCCAAAGACCAAGAATTGGCAAACAGTCCACTTAATATAAAGGTGCCAGCCAGCAAGACGGCCACACTCCAGCCCACAGAGATATGAGCTTCAACTTCGTTGCGCAGCACTCGCAGTGGCGGCACCTTGAGTAAGCGCACCATGGGCACAATAGACAACATCAATGTGGTGAGCAGCGCCATCCCCATCGCCACCCCAAAGGGCGTCATTGAAGGCGCGGGCAACGGCAGTGCTAGCACTTCACCTAGGCTCACTAAGATCAGTTTATGTAACCCATATCCCACCAAGGCACCCAATAACGCGCCTATCAAGAACAGACTGCTCAGCAACCGCGCCAGCCAAGCAAACAACCGCTGGCGACTCGCCCCTAGGGTTTTAAGTAGCGCCATGCGGTCTTGCTCACGATATGAAAAATAACCGAGCGCAATTGCCATGGTCAAAATACCTAACAGCACACCTATCAGTGATGCGAGGCGAAAAAATTGCTCAGCACGGGCAAGTGGGCGCGCCACCGGTGTATCAGCATTATCTGGCCCCTGCCATTGTTGGCCCTGTTGTAGCTTAGGTGCCAGCCATTTGCCATAGGCCATGAGGGCATCAGATTCCCCCTTAAACAAATAGCGATAACTCACCCGGCTACCGGCCATATGAATGCCGCTCGCCGCCAAGTCATCAATATGAATCATAGCTCTGGGCGCTAACAATGCAGGCGTAAACCCTTGATCGGGCTCTTTAATTAACTCCCCTGCCACCCTAAGTTCGGTATTACCCAGCTCAAGTGAATCGCCAATATTGAGCGCTAACAGCGCCAGCAATCGAGACGACAGCCAAATATTACCGGGGGTAATGGCCGTTTGGGGCGCTAGTTGTAATTGGCCATAAAACGGAAAGGCATCGTCTACTGCACGCACACTGGCCAATTGCAGTTTATCATCAGCAAACAGCACGCTTTGAAATGATTGGGTTCGCGAGACGCTCAGCCCTTGAGCCTGGGCTTCATTTAACCAAGCGTCATCGGCTGCGCGACTGCCCGATAATACCTGATCGGCGCCAATATAATCGCGCCCCGACGCTGTTAGCGCCTGATCTAACCGATCGGCCACCAAGGTGACGCTAAGAATGCTGGCCACGCTTAATGCTAACGCCAGCATAAATAACCGTAGCGGGCCGCTGCCAATTTCTCGCCATACTAGCCCCCAGCCTAAGCTCACATTACGCATCGGCTTCCTCCAAGCGACCCGCGGTCATTACCAAACGTCGCTCACAGCGCTGAGCGAGCGCTTCGTCGTGTGTCACCATTAATAAGGTGGTGCCGTGGGTTCGATTCAGCTCAAATAGTAGTTCGATTATTTGTGCGCCGGTACGACTGTCTAAATTGCCGGTAGGTTCATCAGCGAGCAAGAGTGCGGGCTCGGTCATAAAGGCGCGCGCAATGGCCACTCGCTGTTGCTCACCACCAGAAAGCTGACTCGGAAAATGCGCCATGCGCGACCCAAGCCCCACTTGTTCTAGTAAGGCTCGAGCACGTTGGTGACTGTGCTTATTACCTTGTAGCTCGGCGGGCAAGGCCACATTTTCTAATGCGCTTAAGGTAGGCAATAACAAAAAGGATTGAAACACAAAGCCAATATGCTGACCACGTAGCTGGGCACGTTGCTCTTCGTTGAGCGTAGACAGCCATTGGTCGTTAATGGCGATATCTCCTTCGCTGGCGCTATCTAGCCCGGCTAATAGCCCCAGTAGCGTCGATTTTCCCGAGCCAGACGCGCCCACTATGGCCACGCTTTGCCCAGACTTGACTTCAAAGCTTATCCCCTCAAGGATAGTCAATGTCTGCTCGCCAAGTGCAACTCGCTGGCTTAACTCAGCCACCTTAATCATTGGAGATACCGTCATGCCTCGTGTCCTTTTGCTACTCTTGCTATTAGTGTCGTTTGTTACCCATGCTAACACTGTCTTGATCTTAGGGGACAGTTTAAGCGCGGGATACCGCATGAATGCCGAACAAGCTTGGCCGCCCTTGTTAGAGAAAAAATGGCAGCAAGAAGGAAAAGCCGTACAGGTGATTAATGCCAGCGTCAGCGGTGATACCACTCAAGGTGGTTTGCAACGCTTGCCGTCTTTACTTGCCGAGCACCAGCCTAACTTACTCTTACTGGAGTTGGGAGCGAATGATGGCTTGCGCGGCTTACCGCCTTCTTCTATTGAGCAAAATTTAGCAACAATGATCACCTCAGCTCAACAAGCCGGCGCTAAAGTAGTACTAACCCAAATTAAACTGCCCCCTAATTATGGCCGCCGTTATTTACAGCAGTTCGAGGCTGTTTTTACTCAACTCGCCAAAGAACACTCATTGCCATTACTGCCCTTTTTTGTGGTGCCGTTAATTGAGCAAGACGGCATGATGATGGACGACGGCTTACACCCCACCGCCAACGCCCAGCCTCATATAGCGCAACAAGTGCATGGTTTTTTAACCCCCTATTTAAAGGATAACCGCAAGCTGTAAGCCACTAACGGCTGAAAGCTTATCGCTGACGGCCCTTGTTTAACCAATAGAATAAGCGATGGTTTTACTAATTTCAGTGAGGCTGGCACCACTTTGCTGGTGCCATACATTAAAAGCCGCTTGGGCTTGTTGCATGCCCTTTTTACTGCCCAAGCCCGCCTCCACCACCTGATGATGATGTAAATAAGCACTCACATCGCCAGTAAAAGCAAAGGTATCGACCCCTAAACGGCGTAACCCATAAGGCCCAATATTACCGCCTAATAATTGCCCGTGTTTTTTTATCATCATCCACAAGCCAGTAATGTCCTCTTTTGGCCACTGGGCAACAAAAGCGCCAAAGCCACCATAAGGCTGGCCCAAGTCTAAAATCATACGGGCATTGGCTGGCACAGCGGCAATTTTTTTAGCATGACGCACAATGCCGGTATCGTTATTGAGCCGCTCAAAATGGGACTCATCTAACATCAGCATTTTTTCGGGATCGAAACCAAAAAAAGCACGCTCAAACTCTGGCCACTTATTACGGATCACTCGCCACACAAAACCAGACTGAAATAAACTCATGGTAAAAGAAGACAACCAGCGATCGTCCGGTATGGCTGCCAGCTCTTCGGCACTCGCCAAAGGTGAGGCAATAAGGGTATTAAGTATTGCTTCACCGCCATGACGTGCACTGGCCCGTTGATAGATGTCGTTAAAATGTTCCATAAAAACCGTCTCGTTAATTAGACTAATATCGATATAGTACAGTGCCCAGTACCCAGTGTCCTTTCAGAGCTGCTTATACAATCTGTAAAACTAACTGATCAAAATTTTTCGCCACGGAATCCACGGAAGAACACGGAACAATAGAGATAAGATCTGAAAAAGACTTTATAGGGTAATACCAATCTAAGTAAAAATGTGATCTGATTTAAAGCTGGATCTAGAGGAAACAGAGTCACCTTCCACGACACGCCATAAACCCATCCATGGGGGCTCGGGAAATGCCATCCCTGGCATTGTCACGGTCGTGGAAGCCGATCTCTGTTACCTCTCTTGAAGCTCCGAGCTGCCTGCTAATCCCATTCACAGGTAGCTTCGTGGTATAGGGGCGGATAAAGGGATCTACTCCACCGACCATCACATG
>NZ_JBQDEX010000096.1:0-11335 GCF_052084945.1 Oceanisphaera sp. | reverse complement strand
ACGTCATGTGCAGAGCGTTACAGGGAGGTGCTTGCAGCGTGTCGGTGGAGTAGACCCTTTGTTCGACTTTTTATACAAACAAAAATAGATCAGTTATTTTTCCAGATCGGTATTATTCGATTTCTACAGGGCAATAAATAGATTTAGTTACTTTCTCAGAATGGTATAAAAATTCCCTTTAATTTAACAAAGAGTCATTCATGCGTATTTTGCACACCTCCGACTGGCACCTTGGCCAGCACTTTATGGGTAAAACCCGTTTTGCAGAACATCAGGCTTTTTTAAACTGGTTAGTCGAGCAAGTACAGGCGCAAGCCGTGGATGCCGTACTGGTGGCGGGGGATGTATTTGATACCGGTACACCGCCCAGTTATGCCCGTGAGTTATACAACGATTTTATCGTTCAATTGCAGCAAACGGGTACTCAATTAGTGATTTTAGGCGGCAATCACGACTCGGTTGCCATGTTAAATGAATCACGAAGCTTGTTGGGCTGCTTAAATGTACAAGTGATCCCGGGCGTATTAGCTAACCCAGAGCACCAAGTATTGACGCTTACCGATCGCACAGGCAACCCCGGGGCCGTGTTATGTGCCGTGCCTTTTATTCGCGCGCGGGAAGTCATGAGCAGCGAGTCTGGACAAAGTGCCAGCGACAAGCAGCACAGCTTGCAAACGGCCATTGCGCAGCATTATCAGCAATTATTTGAGCTTGCTCAGCAGCAAGGTCAGCGCGGCTCTTCTCCCTTACCCATTATTGCCACTGGGCACTTAACGACGGTTGGCGCGAGCACCAGTGACTCGGTGCGCGAAATTTACATTGGCACCTTAGATGCCTTTCCTGCCAGTGCTTTTCCGCCAGCAGACTATATTGCTTTAGGCCATATTCATCGACCGCAAAAAGTGGGTGGGCATCAGCATATCCGCTACTGCGGCTCGCCCCTTGCATTAAGTTTTGACGAGGTCGGCCAGCAAAAAGAAGTGTTATTAGTTGATCTTGCATCAACAGGGCTCAGCGCGGTCACTGCTTTGCCGGTTCCTATTTTTCAACCTATGGCTAGAGTGAAGGGCAACTTGCAACAAATTGGTGAGGCCATGAAAACGCTCGCCGCCGAGCAGGCAGCACTCGAGCAAAGCTTAGCGGTATGGCTAGAAGTCACGGTGGCAGAAGATGATTATTTAAGTGACTTACAACCGAGAATTGAACAACTCGCTGAGGGGCAGGCGCTAGAAATATTATTGGTACGCCGCCAGCGCACGCTACAACAAGATGGCTTAACCGCCGAAGTGGGGGTGACGCTAAGTGAGCTGACCCCGCAACAGGTGTTTAATCAACGTCTGGCAACGCAAGCGTTACGGCCAGAGCGCGAGCAGGCATTGCATGATTTATACCAAGGGTTATTAGCTGATATGGAGCAAGATGCATGAAGATCCTCAGCCTGCGGCTAAAAAACCTAAACTCCCTAAAAGGGGAGTGGAAAATAGATTTTACCCAAGCGCCTTTTAATGACAGCGGCCTGTTTGCCATTACCGGACCGACGGGGGCGGGTAAAACCACCTTGCTGGATGCTATTTGCCTAGCGCTGTATCACGAAACGCCGCGTATGAAGCAGGTATCGGCCAGCAATAACGAGCTTATGACCCGTCATACGCCAGATTGCTTAGCCGAAGTGGAGTTTGAGGTTAAGGGGCAAGGTTACCGGGCATTTTGGAGCCAGCGCCGCTCGCGGGATAAAATAGACGGCAAGTTGCAAGCGCCTAAAGTTGAGTTAGCTAAGCTTGATGGCAGCATTATTAGCACCAAAATTAATGATAAGTTGCGTCTCACTGAAGAACTCAGTGGTTTAGACTTTGGCCGCTTTACCAAGTCTATGCTATTAGCCCAAGGGGGCTTTGCCGCCTTTTTACATGCGAATGCCAACGAGCGGGCCGAGTTACTTGAAGAGCTCACTGGCACCGACATTTATGCGCAACTCTCACGGCGAGTGTTTGAGAAAACCCGCGAGCAACAAGGGACACTCGCTGAGCTGAATGCGCGAGCCGCGGGCATGGAGTTGTTGAGTGACGAGCAGCAACAGCAAATACACAAGGACATAGCCGCCGCTGAAGTAGAGCTCGCTCAGCAACAGCAATCGTTAGCGCAAGCCCAAGTGAGTGTGCAACGCATTCAGGCTTATCATGGGGCACAACAGCAACAAACAGCAGCCGAAAAGGCACTTACGGCTGCCAAAAACGCCTGGCAAGAGCAAGCCGCTGCGCGTCAGCAGTTAGCGCTTGCAGAGCCTGCCCGTCGCCTACAAGCGGATTGGCAGCCATGGCAAGATGCCCAAGCGCGACTAAAAAAATATCAAACCCAACTAAGCCAAGCCCAAGCCGCACACCAACAGCAGCTGATGGCGCAACAACTGCAAGCTTGGCAAGGGCTGCAAGTGAGTCGCAAGCTGAGCCAAGCGTTAACGGCTAGTGAACAGACCTTGCTAGCAGAGCACGCCTTGCTTAACCAGCAAATGGCCACCAACCCAGTGGCCGAGCGATTAGGGGAATATTTAGCTGTTTGGCGTGAACAAGTGCACAGCAACGTAAGCGAGCAGGCAAGCTTAACGCGGGCACAAGCGGGGCAGGCTAAGTTACAAACCAAGCAACAGGACCTAGCACAGGCTTATCAGCAAACGCAGTTGCAAGTCACGCAGGCAGCGCGAACTGTAGATAAGGAAAAGCAGGCGCTTAATACGCAACAACAACAGCTGACTCAGTTATTAGCCGGTGAGTCGTTGCCCGAATTGCGTCAAACTTTGCAACAGCTTAATCAGCAACAAGGGCGATGGAGCCAAGTGCACCAATGCTGGACGCAATCCGCTAAGCTAACTCAAACACAAGCCAAGCTGAGCCAAGCGCTGGCGGAGCACATGCCAAAGGCGAGTGAACTTGAGGCGCAATTAACCCAATCACGGGCGGACTATAAAGCGCTACAAGAACATATTCGCGATAAAGAGCAGCTACTAAAGCAAGAGCAACGTATTCGCGCCTTAGAAGAGCACAGAGCGCGCCTACAAGATAATGAAGCTTGTCCTTTATGTGGCAGCGAGCATCATCCGGCCATTGACGCTTATCAAGCCCTAGATGATGCTACCGCCAACAGCTTAGCCGACAAAATACGCGAGCGCGAAGCCTGTGAGCGCCAAGGCATGCAGCTTAATAAGGCACTAGCGAACTGCCAAGCCGCCATTGCGCAACAGCAAGAGCAAATGCAGGCGCTAGCTGAGGAGCTCAAGGAGTTAGAGGCTGAGTTAGCGCGCCTGTTAGCAGAGCTTGGGATAACGGCCAGTACCCCTGCTGAGCAAGCAGCACAGCTAGCTCAGCGTCAGCAGCAGTTACAGACTCTTACTACTCAGTGTCAGCAGCTTGAGCAGCAGCAAGAGGTGGTCTATCGCTGCCAAGAGCAGTTGCAGCAGGCTGAGCGTGCACTGGCCCAAGCTCAAAGCGCACAAGGCTTGCAAGACCAAGAGTTAGCCTCATTAACTGAGCAACAAGCCCAATTACAGCAAGAGATCACAGCACAGCAGGCGCGAGTGACCCAGCAACAAGCAGAGCTGGCCGCGTCACTCACCGCGCTTGATTGGGCTGTGCCTCATGACTGGGTGGCGTGGCTAAAAGAATGCGAACAGCAATGGCAGACTTGGAAAAAGCAGCAAGCCCGCGTACAAGACATAACCAAAGAGTGCCAGCAGCTGGCGGTGAGTTTAGATGCCGCCAATGCAGAGCAGACTCAGTGGCAAAGGCGTTGGTCGGCACTAGACATTCCTGATTTGGCTGAGAGTGAGCCAGTGGCGGGTAGCGCGGCTGAGCTTGCGCAATTAAATGAGCAGTGGCAGTACAGTCAACAGCAGTTGCAACAACATATTGCCCGCATTGACACCTTACGCCAGCAGGCGGATGAGCTAACTGCTGAGCTAGATCACCGCTTAATGGTGTGGCAGCAACAACTCGCTGATAGTCCATTTAGTGATGAAGCTGCTTTTTTAGCCTCGTTATTAAGTGAGGCGGAGCACACACGTTTAGCCGAGCAACAGCGAGTATTAGAGCAAGCACTACATAAGGCGCAAACCTTGGCGGAGCAAGCCCAGCTGGCAGTGGATACAGCCAAGGCTTGCTTAGATGATCTAGACCCAAGCGCTGAGCCTGTCTTGCAAGCGCAAATACAACAGCACCAAGCGCAATATAATGAGCAGCTTCAACAGCTGGGTGGCTGGCGCGCACAGCTTGAGACTGATGCTCAGCGTCGAGCCCGCCAACAAGCGTTATTCGATGACATTGATGCCCAGCAACAGAGTCTGCAATTATGGGAGCAGCTGAATCATCTGATAGGCTCGGCAGACGGCGCTAAATATCGCCGCTTTGCCCAAGGGTTAACGCTTGAGCATTTAGTGCAATTAGCCAACCAGCGCTTGGCGCGCTTACATGGTCGCTATCAGTTGGCGCGTCAAGTCGGCGGTGAGCTTGAACTGTCGGTGATTGACACCTGGCAAGCGGACGTGGCGCGAGATACCCAAACCTTATCCGGCGGCGAAAGCTTCTTGGTAAGCTTGGCATTAGCACTGGCGCTGTCAGACTTAGTCAGCAGTAAGACGCGCATTGACTCGCTGTTTTTAGATGAGGGCTTTGGCACCCTCGATGCCGAAACCTTAGAGGTGGCATTGGATGCGTTAGATGCCCTTAATGCCAGTGGCAAGATGATTGGCGTGATCAGTCATATAGATGCACTAAAAGAGCGCGTGCCAGTGCAAATCAAACTCAGCAAGAGCCAAGGTTTAGGCTTAAGCCGCCTTGCACCTGAGTTTGAGGTAAAATAGCACCAAGCACCAAGCTTAAAAGATGACGGCTTAACGTCGTGTTAAATAAAAAAAGCCCGAGTCTGTCATAACAGACTCAGGCTTTTTACTTGGGGGCTTAGTGTCGTTTAATGTGCAATAAAACCTGGAATACCGGGCAACATATCAACCGCTGCCATAATCACTAGCAGTACCACAAAGGTAATACCTGGAATCACCCAGCGGTCGGTGCGGCGCAGTGTTTTGCCGCGCTCTTTATCGCCAATCAAACCTAGGTTATCAAGCAGCATGGTCATAGACCAACCAAAAACTGGGTTAACGAAGGCTGAAGCAAACACCACTATACCTGCCGACTGACTACTGGTAGTGCTACGGGTCATCTGCATACCTGCTTCTAGCAAAGGCATAAACACCCCAACAATCAGCGCCACACTGAGTACCGGAGGCCATACTGCCAAGTCCATTGGGTAACCCCACAGGGCGGCAACAATACACATGATACCGGTTAAAATGGCCCCTGCCGGAATCGGGCGTTTAGCAATGGCGGCTGGGATAATATAAGTTCCCCATGAAGAGGCTAAGTTACCGCCGCCCAAGACACTACCAAAGGCTTGACGAATGGCAGCCACACCCATGGTGTCATCCACGTTCATCAGCACTTTGTTGGCTTTTTTAGGGTAATTCATTTCTTGGAATACCCGCTGACCCATTACATCTGGCGACCACATAGCTACCGCTAAGATGGCAAAAGGAGCCACACTAATAAAGGCACCTAAATCAGGCAAGCCCATCTTCCAGCCGGTCTCTTCACCCCACCAATAAGTAGGTGACAAGGGTGGAATACCAGGCTCGGTGACAAACTCAAACGGCGCACCTAATGCCAAGGCAATAAGCAGAGCAATGCCTGAGCCTAGCGGAATAGACAACCAGCGCATGCCCCAGCGAGCCAATAGGGCATACATAATAATGGTACTTAGTATCACCACAAAGGCGATATAGCCCATTTCGATGCCGTTCGCCCAGTTGGTAATTGACTTCAACTGGCTCAGTAAGCCGATGGCCCCAAGGTAAATTAAGAGTCCACCTCGGACCCCATCACTGGTTAAGGCCATCAACTTACTGCCGCCTTTACTGATACTCAGCAACAGGCCAAAAAAGCCCACTAATAAGCCCAGTGCCAGCGGGTGACCACCCGAGGCTACAATAAGGGGAATAAGAGGGATCATGGGACCGTGGGTACCGGCCAAGTTCGCGGTAGGATTAATAAAGCCCGAGAATAAAATAACAAAGAAGATGGCTGCAATCAGCATTTCAAAACGGGTGTTTTCAACCACAAATGAATCTGATAATCCTAATGGACCAGCAAAGGCGGCAACCACAGCGGCTACCATCACTATTTTACCAATAGTGGCGGCAAGGGCGGGGATTAAATCTTCCAGTTCAAAGCGGTAGTCTTTAAAAGGGATGTTTATCCGCCAACGCTTGGGCTGCATAATCGATAATTCGTGCTCAAGGTAAGCTGCGCGGCTTTCAAATTCGCTACTTGGCTTGTGCTGAGCTTGGTAACTGCTTTCAGATTCGTTACTTGGCTGATTTGCTTGGTAACTATTTTCGTTGGTGTGTGACACGTGACTCTCCTTGATGCTGACCATCTTAATGGTGTCATTTTGAGCCCGATAATAGGGTGTGTTATCAGCTTGTTCTATTGGACATAAGTCTTAACTTTTATGAAACATCTAGCTGGGCTTGTCATAAAATAAGCAGGCACTTAACTGTGGACCTAGGTTGCACGTTTTATAGCTTGGTGTTTGTCTCGTTTTAGCTAAGCCATTTATGATATGTTTTGTGCACTAGAGCACACTTTTTGTAGGGTAATGTTCGTAAGCCGTTTCTGTAAATCATTTCTATCAGTAATGAAGGAGCTTGCACATGATAGAACTACACCACCTTAATGATTCTCGCTCACAGCGTATTATCTGGATGCTAGAAGAATTGCAGCTAGAGTATGATATTAAGTGCTATCAGAGAGATACTCACACCAGCTTGGCGCCGAAAAGCCTAACGCGCGTTCATCCTCTGGGTAAGGCGCCAATATTAACGGATGATGAGATAACCTTGGCTGAGTCGGGGGCCATTATCGACTATTTAGCGCAGCGTTACGGCACAGCGTTATTACCTAAGGCAAATACGGCCGCTTGGTGGAATTATGTGTATTGGTTACATTATGCAGAAGGGTCTTTAATGCCGCCGTTATGGATGGGCCATGTGCTAGCAAAAGTACAGCAAGCTCCGATGCCGTTTTTTGTGCGCCCCATAGCTAAAAAACTCGTGGCAGGCATTAATGATGCTTTTTTGAGTCAGCAGTTACATACTCACCTGAACTTTGTAGCCGATCATCTTGCTTGTCATGAATGGTTTTTGGGGGATAACTTGAGTGCTGTTGATATTCAGATGAGCTTTCCGCTAGAAGCCGCCATGTATAACCCTAAACTGGCAGATAGTTACCCAAGAATTAACGCCTATGTGGCTCAATTACAAGCCAGGCCTGCTTATTTACAAGCGCTAGCAAAAGGCGGGGCTTATGTGTATGGCCCTAAAGTGATGGCCTAATAATGGCCATAAAACCCTGCACCTATAACCTTTACAGTGAGACACCTAATGGATGATGTGAGCGATCTAGAAAACTTGGTGATGCCAGTACTAGATAAGTATGTGCCTCAGTATTCAGATTTGTTATATACAGCCGCCGCTTTATTGTTAATTGCTTTATTGTCGGCAGCGATTCATTTTTTATTGCATAAAGTGGTGCTGGCTTGGGTAGAAAGTCGTGCCAGAGGCGATCGTCGTGTTTGGCGTAAGGCATTTTTTGAGCGTCAACTATATAGCCGTACCGCCTTACTCCTACAGGGAGTTATTATTTATACGCAAGCAGGGCTGTGGTTAGAAAGTAGCTCAGCGTTACTGCCCCTCATTCAATCGGTCGCGCATATTTGGATTTTGTTATATAGCTTGCTGGCGCTGTTCGCTTTGCTAGATGCCTTGTTGGATATTTTTCAGTATAAGCCGTCTATGATTAACTTTCCGCTGCGGGGTATTTTTCAAAGCATTAAGTTAATGGCGAGTATTTTTATCAGTTTACTGGTTATTTCAACCTTAATTGGTAAGTCGCCTTTGATACTGCTCAGTGGTTTAGGTGCCATGACAGCCGTGCTGATGTTGGTGTTTAAAGACCCTATCTTAGGTTTAGTGGCCGGTATTCAGCTTTCTGCTAACAATATGCTTACCGTAGGAGACTGGCTAGAAATGCCCAAGTACGGTGCCAATGGCGCTGTGATTGATATTGGGTTAACCACAGTTAAAGTACAAAACTGGGATAACACCATTACGACGATTCCAACCTATGCCCTCATTTCTGACTCTTTTATAAACTGGCGTGGCATGAGTGAGTCGGGTGGGCGTCGATTAATGCGTAATATTTTAATTGATAGCAGTAGTGTACGTTTTTTAGATGAAGCTGATATTTCGCGTTTACGCCGAACACAAATGCTAGCGCCTTATCTAGATGAAAAAATAGCAGAGCTTGCTGAGTATAACGAGCAGATGCAGCCCGATTTAACTTCATTGGCTAATGGGCGGAGATTGACAAATTTAGGTACCTTTCGGGTGTATTTGGAGAAATTATTGCAAAACCATCCTGATATTCACCAACGCATGCTGTTGTTAGTGCGCCAATTAGAGCAAACCCCTAATGGTATTCCGGTTCAGGTTTATGCCTTTACTAAAAGCACGGGCTGGGTGAGTTACGAGGCAACACAAGGCGATATTTTTGACCATATTTTTGCGGTGTTACCCGAGTTTGGCTTGCGCGCTCACGAGTCTCCCACCGGCTACGATATGCGCATGCTGGCGAGTGGGCACGCACCAGCAGCAGATGGTGCAGCGCAGGATATTTAGACTCCACTTAATATCAAACACACTAAATATTTGTTCTATTGAAAACCTGCAAGAGAGGAAGGTGACTCTGTTTCCTCTAGGTCCAGCTTTAAATCAGATCACATTTTTACTTAGATTGGTATGACTGCTTCTTTAGTGCGATTGGTATAACTTGGGGCAATAAAAAAGGGCCCTTAGGCCCTTTTTTATGGTTCAGATATTCGTTTATTCAGGTTTTCTTGGGTGGTTAGGGTAGCTCTCGCTGCCTAATACCTTGCCATCGACCTCTTTACCGTAAAAAATTTCTACGTTGTGCTTATGAAAAGTATCACGAGTGGCTTGTACATCACCTTCGTTACGAGGGTCTTGTGGGCGATCATGAGAGTTTAAGTAGGTGGCTACATCCCATGCTTGCTGGTCGGTGAGCTTGCCAGGCATGCCCAGCGGCATATTATGCTTAATAAAGTTAGCTGCCGTGTTCACCCTGTGCATACCTGCACCCCAGTTATAGGTCTCTGGGCCCCATAATGGTGGGAACACATAATGTTCATTCACTTGTTGACCTTGGCCATTCTCACCATGACATACAGAGCATTCTTGCTCAAATACCGCTTTGCCGCGCGCAATATCAGGAGTCAGCTCTGGCTTTTCAAGTTTAGGGTAACCGCGGCCAGGCAGTTCAGGCTCTTTGCTGCCGCCATTATCTAAGTAAGCTTGAGTAAAGGGGAAATCATCGCGCTTACCGCCTTTGAGCAATTCGGCATCACTCGGCACAGGCATGTCGGCCACATCAAAGTCTTCGCCTGTAAGCGTGCCCTGTGCTAACCAATAAGCATAAGCTGATAAGTCGACTAACACATCATCGTCTGTGGGCGGTGGAGTACCGTTCATCGAGAATAAGAAACAACCCTGCATGCGCTCTTGAAAGTCATTTATCTTATTATTTTTACTACGATAAGCGGGGTAGCTCATATAAGCGGCCCATAAGGGTGCGGCATTTTCTTTTTTACCGGCATCCATGTGGCAGTTCACACAGTTTAAGCCATTGCCGTTAAATTCAGGCGCTACTGTTTGGGTGTCAACAAAGTACTGATAGCCACGCACTACTTTTTCACCCAGTTCACCAGCAGGCAGTTTATCCCAGCCTGGTGCTTTGGGATATTCACTGAGTAGTTTACTGTCTGGTAATTCATCTTGTATGGCGAGCTTGGCGGTATCTACCGCATAGGCGTTGCCAACAAAAGCTAATGATGCGCTTAATAGCAGAGTCGCAGAAGATAATTTCATCATTATTTAGTCTCCACATTGGCAAAGTAGCTAGCAACGGCAGTGATTTCTTCGGCTGTTAGTTGTTTCGCTATATGACCCATCAGCTCATGACTATCGCCGGTTCGAGTGCCTTTTTGCCAAGCATGCAATTGGCTTTCAATATAGTCAGCATGTTGACCTGCAAGATGAGGAAAGGTATCGCCGACGCCAACGCCTTCTGGGCCGTGGCAAGACACGCAGCTGGGAACATTACGCTCCCAAGCGCCTAAATAAGCCAGTTTTTCGCCAACGTCGGTGAGCTCTTGTGGTGCTTTATCGCCCCGAACTACCAAGGTGGCTGGCTGGGGTAATGGCAAGCTTGCAAACCATTCGCTGACAGCTTTAATACCGGCATCGTCTAAGCCGGCAACCATTGGCTGCATAATAGCGTTTTTGCGCTCACCGTTTTGAAAGTGTCTAATTTGTTCAGCGATATAAGCCGCTGGCATACCGGCAGTCGCGGGGGCCAAATGTGGCATACCTAAGCCGGTAGTTTGGTGACAAGCGATGCAGGTTGCGGCCTGCGGCGGCATCTCGGCTGAAGCCGGCAGTGCATTAAGCGCCAGGGCACTGGCTAAGAACATGAGTTTTTTCATAATTATTATCCTGAGTTGTGCTTCCGTGCGTATTCTATGAGGGTCGTCACAAAGACGGTATACGTACTTACCACATAAGAGGAGGAGTTTTGATCTAACTCATACATTTACGTTACATAAAATCAACATTGTCGACAATAAATGTAGATTAGAGATGATGCAGGTGCAACCACAGCCGCGTATCAAACTCTAGTTGATGGTAGTCGGGCTCCATATGGCAGCAGAGTTGGTAAAAGGCTTTGTTATGATCTTTTTCTTTAAAATGCGCTAGCTCATGTACCACTATCATGCGTAAAAATTCTGGGGGAGCTTCTTTAAATAAGCTGGCCACGGTAATGCTGTTATGAGATTTAAGCTTATTGCCCTGTACGCGAGACTGAAAGGTATGCATGCCCAGTGCTTGTTTGAGCACTTGTAGCTTGCTGCTGTAACTCACCTGAGTGAGGGGGCTACTTTTACGCATATATTGATTTTTTAGCTCAATAACATATTGATACAAGGCTTTATCACTTTGTATTTGATGGCAATCTGGATACTTCCTCTCGAGGTAGCCTCCTAATTGCCCACTGCTGACAAGCGTTTGGGCCTGTGCTTGAAGGTACTCGGGATAGTGAGCTAGGTATTTTAAGTGAGTCACGGGGTTGATACCTGCAAGGTTATACCAATCTAA
>NZ_JBQDEX010000095.1:1235-11625 GCF_052084945.1 Oceanisphaera sp. | reverse complement strand
GCGCGTCACCTCTTAACTCCCTGTTTTAAAAAGAAATCATGTGGGGATTCCTCAGTATAAAACAGCCACAACAGTGCGTTCTATTGCAATAGCTGCGACAATTTTAGCCTTTTAAGCTAGTCAACACCTTGTTAGCACTCATAATAAACGCTAGTCTGAAACGGTGCGAGCATGAACACTAGAATAAACGTTTAATTAATAACGTATTTTGAATAACAATAACAAGATACTTGCACATCACTCACACGAGGTGTTCTCGTGATTAATACGGTGATACATTCATTTCGAGTGAATCGAAGACTGATAGATGAGGAAGACAACATGAAAAAGACAGTGGCTCCTTCTTTAATTGCAATGGCACTTGCTGCCGCCGGTGTTTCCGCTAACGTACAAGCACTTGATTGGTATGTTGGTGCAGGGGCAGGTTATGCTGAATATAGTGACATTGAGCGTTACGACTCTGGTTTAGACGGTGATGGCGAAGCCCTTAGCTTATTCACCGGTTATAATGCCAATGAACACTTAGGTGTTGAACTTGGCTTTAACTACTTTGGTGAAGATTTAGATACCAAAGCAATTAACTTATCGGCGATTGGTCGCTTACCATTAAGCGAGCGTGTTGGTTTGTTTGGTGAACTGGGTACGCTGGCTTGGGACACTGGCGCTGCATCTATATCAGGTAAGTCAAATATAAGTGAAAAAGGCTTCTCCCCTATATACGGTATAGGTGCAACCTACAGAGCGTCTGATTTAGTTGATCTACAAGCTCGCTACCGCCGCATTGAAGACATAGGTAAAGCCAGCACCAACGGCTTCAACACCGACGTTAATAACTTCATGTTAGAGCTGGTACTGCACCCTAACCGTGGCGAAAGCACCCCCCCTCCAGTTGCACCAGTAGCACAGCAACCGGCTCAAGAAACCACCTACGAAACTCGTACAGTAACAGCGGATGGCTCTATTTATTTTGGCTTTGATAAATCTGAATTATCTGGCGATTCTCGCGCAACACTAGACGAAGTGGCTTTGTTTGCACAAGATAACCCAGACTATCAAGTAGAGTTGGCAGGTTATGCGGACCGTTTAGGTAGCGCTGAATACAACCGCAAACTATCTGAGCGCCGTGCGTTATCTGCGAAAGATTACTTAGTTGAGCGCGGTGTTGCTGCACAAAACATTCAAACCGCCTGGTATGGTAGCGAATTGGCTGAAGGCCAAACTGAAGCTGAACGCCAACGCGACCGTCGTGTAGATGCAAAAGCACAAGCGACTATCGAAGTTGAAATCATCGAATAATATTGCTAAACAGAAATGATATTATAAAGCGGCTCCTCGGAGCCGCTTTTTTATTGAAGGTCACAATATTTAAAAACAAGAGGCCGCCACGCCCAGTGTCATGGCATACTATGCAACCTGTATTAATATTGTTTAAGACTCATCATGCTTTGCCATTGTTATAGCCAACAGCCATTTGAACATTGCTGCCAACCCTATCTTTTGGGAACACACTCTCCACATTCCCCCCTCGCGCTCATGCGTTCTCGCTATAGCGCTTTCGTGTTAGGTTTAGGCGACTACTTATTAAGCACTTGGCATCCCGACACTCGCGGTCAGTTAACCGCTGGTGAGTTAAGAACAGTTGGTCATAGCACAGAGTGGCTAGGCCTGACGATTATATTTGCGACCGGTGAGGCTACCAACGCCACAGGAATGGTGGAGTTTAAAGCGCGCTACCGTGAAAATGGCCGGGTGGTCTCTTTGCATGAGCGCTCTAACTTTGAGCGGTTATCTGGGCGCTGGTTATACCGAGACGGCCTCATTAATCCGCCTAAAATTAAACCCAATCAAGCCTGCCCCTGTGGCGCTACGCATCATTCAACACCTAAAAAATATAAGCATTGCTGTGCTAAACGCTCAGTATAGTGCTTTGCCTGTGTACTGAAGAAACCCTATACACCTAATCGATTAATAGAGCACCAAAATGGAACGGAAAATACTGCTAACACACTGCCCTGATGCAAAAGGGCTGATCTCTAAAATTACTAATATTTGCTATAAGCACCAGCTTAATATTATGCGCAACGACGAATTTGTTGATTATGAAAATGGTCACTTTTTTATGCGTACAGAATTAGAAGGGTATTTTAACGACTACACTTTACTGGCCGATCTAGATGATGCCCTGCCCTCAGGCAGCGAACGCCGGTTAGTGCCCGCAGGAAATAAACGGGTCGTCATTATGGTTACCAAAGAGGCACACTGCTTAGGCGACATATTAATTAAGCAGTTTTCTGGCGCTATGCAGCTCGATATTGTGGCAGTTGTGGGCAATTATGATGCATTAAAAAGCCTCACCGACAAGTTTGATGTGCCCTATCATTGTGTGTCTCATGAAGGACTAAACCGAGCTGAACACGAGCAACAGATAGCTGGCATTATTGAAGATTATCAGCCAGATTATGTGGTACTAGCCAAGTATATGCGCATTTTAAGCCCTGATTTTGTGGCTCGCTTTGAGCAGCGTTTAATTAATATTCACCACTCATTTTTACCAGCCTTTATTGGCGCCAGCCCTTATCGTCAAGCGTACGAACGCGGTGTGAAAATGATTGGCGCCACCGCACACTTTGTAACCAACGATTTAGACGAAGGCCCCATCATCGAGCAAGACGTGATCCACGTTAATCATGTGTTTAGTGCTCAAGACATGGCCAAGGCAGGTCGTGATGTAGAGCGCTCTGTTTTAAGCCGCGCACTTAACTTAATACTAGAAGAAAAAGTCTTTGTTTACGGCAACAAAACAGTCGTATTTAAATAACAGCGTATAACGCAGCTCTACGCTATACGTAAAAGACAAGTGAAACCTTACTGCTTCGCAGAACTTGCAGCGTAAGATTACAGAGCACAGTGCTTGTCTTTAACGTAAGGCGGTTAGCGCTTATCTTTAACTGGAGTGGCCACTCCATCGGGGCCACTCCAAACTGACAGCTTAAAGCTGTTATTTCTGGCTTTTAGCAAAGGCGGCCAGCTGCTCGGGCGTGGCCTCTTGTTGGTATTTGGCTTTCCATTCATCATAAGGCATACCATACACGTGCTCGCGGGCTTGGTCATAATCCATGGCAACCCCGTGTTCTTCTGCGGCCGCCAAGTACCACTTACTTAAACAGTTACGGCAAAAGCCTGCTAAGTTCATCAAATCAATATTTTGTGCATCTTTACGCGAATCTAAATGCGCCAACAAAGCACGAAAAGCTGCGGCATCCAGTTCAAGCTGAGTTTGCTTATCCATTCCATCTTCCCTTATTCTATGAAGTTAACGGTTATTAATGGTATTTAATGCCATTATAACAATATCTTTGTTGAGTATCGCCAATAACGCCGATTTTAGCAGCCTCTGTACACCCTAAGGTGGTTTGGATATGACCAAAAAACGCAGTCACTTTTTTGCCCATATGGCCCGTATGAAGTTAATTCAGCGCTGGCCATTAATGCGCAGCATAGCGCAAGAAAACGTCGCCGAGCACAGCTTACAAGTCGCCATGGTCGCTCATGCGTTAGTGGTCATTAAGAATACCTTTTATAACGGTTATCTCGACCCAGCCTACGCCGCCATGCAGGCACTATTTCACGATGCCAGTGAAGTGCTCACCGGCGACTTACCCACACCGGTAAAGTACTTTAATGATGATATTTCTCGCGCTTATAAAGACATAGAAAGTAATGCCGAGCAAAGCTTGTTGAATATGTTGCCAAGTGAATTACAAGCCGCTTATGCGCCTTTATTATGTGCTGAGCATACCGATGACTATGCACACTTAGTGAAGTCTGCAGATATATTATGTGCTTACTTAAAGTGCGCTGAAGAGTTAAGTGCAGGTAATAAAGAGTTTGCCGCCGCCCAAAAGCGCCTGTCTGCCATGCTTGATGACCGTATGAATGATGAAATACGTTATTTTATCGAAGTGTTTGTACCCAGCTTCTCCCTGTCACTTGACGAAATTTCCAGCCCCGACTTTTAACTTTTTAGCGCGCGCTAAAGATAGAGGCTAACACTCATTTTGCCACGGAATACACGGACCAACACGGAAAAGAGAGTTTATTAAGGGGGTGACCTAAGAAGTACGCCCTCCCCGCTCTATCTCAGCTTAGTTTTTTGTATATTGCCTGACGAGAAAGTCACCCGTCTCGGCTTTTTGTTGAGCTGGGCGCCGGGCGCTTGGTGCTCGGCGCTGCTATTAATCTAGCTTTTGACGCGTAATTTCCTGTTCACTACTAAATTGACGGCGCAGCTCGGCTTTACTTTTAATGGTGAGTTCGCCGCCTTTGCCAATAGTCATGTGCTCAGGATCTTCATTATGCAGAGCTTGCCATAGCAACACGGCTTGCATACTGTTCTCTTTTTGCTCTGCGGTTAATGATGCGCCATCTGGCCATTTACCCAGCTCTACCGCCGTTTTGAGTCGCAAATAAACATCTTCTGGCATTTGCGCCACCGCTTGCTGAAATGATGACATAGTGTATCTCCTGCTAAATAGTCTCTTTATAAAAACATCAGCCATAAACGACAAGGGCAGCTCATGGCTGCCCTTAATAAACTCTCATATAATAGAGGGTGTTTCTCCCCGTTATTACTGAGGTAAGTCTATCAGTTCAATACCGGCCATTTTTTGCATCACACGAACCACTTGGCAGCTATAACCAAACTCGTTGTCATACCAAACGTATAAAACAGCACGGTCATCTTCAGCAATGGTGGCCAAAGAGTCAACAATGCCAGCAAAACGCGAACCAACCATATCAGTGGAAACCAATTCGCGACTCGTACTAAAATCAATTTGCTGGTGTAAAGGCGAGTCCAGCGACATCGTTAACAAATACTCATTAAGCTCATCCGCATTGGTTGGCTTATCTAAGTTTAAATTAATTACCGCCATAGAAACGTTAGGCGTAGGTACACGAATCGCATTACCCGTTAGCTTACCCTTTAGTTCAGGTAGCGCTTTAGCCACAGCTGAGGCCGCACCAGTGCTGGTCAATACCATATTCAATGCTGCGCTACGGCCGCGACGGTCACCCTTATGGAAGTTATCAATCAGGTTTTGGTCGTTGGTATAAGAGTGCACGGTTTCTACGTGACCATTCTTAACACCATACTTATCACTCACCGCTTTAAGAACCGGGGTGATAGCGTTAGTTGTACAGGACGCTGCCGATACGATTAAGTCTTCGGGCAAAATCATATTGTCGTTAACACCAAATACGATATTTTTAATATCGCCTTTACCTGGCGCCGTTAACAAGACTTTAGCCGCGCCCTTGGCCTGAAGGTGCAAGCCTAAGCCTTCTTCATCACGCCAAATACCCGTATTATCAACCACTAATGCGTTGCTAATACCATATTGGGTATAATCAACTTCAGTCGGATTATTAGCATAAATGACCTGAATATAAGTTCCATTGGCAATAATGGCATGATTTTCCATGTCTACTTCAATAGAGCCATTAAAGGGACCATGTACAGAGTCACGACGTAATAAACTAGCACGTTTTTCTAAGTCATCTGCCGAGCCACGCACCACAATACCACGCAAACGCAAACCGTGGTTGCCACCAGAACGCTCAATTAACAAACGTGCAAGCAAACGACCAATGCGACCAAAACCATACAAGACTACATCCGTTGGCTGGCTGTTATCATTACTCTCAATAGCGGGAGCAAGTTCACTGCGTAAAAAGTCGGCTAGGCCTGATTCATCAGTGTGAGATTGCCAATAGGTGACTGCTAATTTACCTAAGTCGATACTGGCGGGGGCGAGATCTAGCTCACTCAGTGCTTTGAGTATGGGATAGCTCTGGCTAACTAACAGTGCACTGCCTTCGTGGCGGCTGACCACACGGTGCGCCTTAATGATTTCTATAGTAGAAGCATTAAGTAGTGGACGCGCGTGTACGCTAATTTCCACGCCCTGATCACGGTATAATTTGCCAATCAACGGCTGCATAGATTCTGCCAGCTCTTGGCTTTGTTGCCAGGCAGACAAGTAACTCTCGTGGGTCATCGACCAGATCCTTTTTATCAGGTAACTATCATGAGTATTGAAGCGAGCATGGGGTGAGTAACCGCAAAAATGCCGCATCGGCTCTATTTAAGTGCGTCTATTTTAGTAGATAGAGGGTATGATTACCAGACTAAGGACAGCCATGAAGGTGCTCAAATGAACATCAAACACGCATTTTTGATGCTAATCACTCCCCTATTCTTAGCGGCTTGTGACCGAGATCGCATCACCAACATTTGCGAAGACACACCACAATATTGCCAACAGCTACATGCGGATAGTTGGTGTCGTTTTGAACGCACCGCCCTTATTCGAGCCAGAAAACAGCAATCAGAACAGCCCAGCGACGTCCATGACTATGATTTATTGAACACATTAAAAATCTACCATGACTGCTTAGATCCATTACTGTCTATCGAATATACACGACGCAAAGAGCGCAAAACCG
Organism: Oceanisphaera sp.; assembly: GCF_052084945.1. Lineage (NCBI taxonomy): Bacteria > Pseudomonadati > Pseudomonadota > Gammaproteobacteria > Aeromonadales > Aeromonadaceae > Oceanisphaera > Oceanisphaera sp. Next base: position 5,118 of record NZ_JBQDEX010000095.1, on the reverse strand, counting down.
ATAAGGTAGATGCGGTCTATCACGCCCAAAAAGCCATGACACAATTAACAGCAGACACCGAAAATTCAGATTACCCTTATTTATTATTATGGCATTGGCAGCATGAGGGCAGCCTCAAGGCAAAAGCTCGATTTATTAAGTTAGCCGACAGACCTGAAATGCACTCCCCCGATCTCCAAAATATTCTGGCGACTGTCATTATGGTTCGCGATAGTAAAGCAGCTGAGCAAGCCCTGCATTTTGCTCTTAGCCTGTATAAAGAAGGCGACACCATAGATAATAATATTATTGCCAACTTGCTTACACTCGTCACGCGCCAGCAAAGATATGAAGACGTATGGGTTTGGTCACGAGTATTAGACCAGCTAGAGCATGAAGAAAACATTGAGCTGGCACGCATTGATGGCTATGCCCAATTTAATGCATCTCAGCAACAGGCAATGCAAGAGCAAGTTGAACGTATTCTTACCCAACTAAAACAAGGCCAATATAAAGTCCCGAGCACCCAGAGAATCAACTGATCTAGCGCAACATAATGGGAGTTTTATGTAGCTTAAGATTGACGATTTCCCCTAATATTGTAACGTTATATCCTATAATGTTTTATTCATTGCAGCCTAGAGTGTAAATATGACAATTAAAATTGCGATTAATGGTTTTGGACGCATTGGGCGCTTAATGTTTCGCGCCGCATGTGAACGTAACGACATGGAAGTGGTGGCTATCAATGACTTACAAGACGTTGATTATATGGCTTATATGTTGAAATACGACTCTACTCATGGGCGTTTTCAAGGGGATGTTAGAGTAGAGGGCCAACAGTTAATTGTTAACGGTAAGCCAATACGTGTCACTGCCGAGCGCGACCCTGCCAAGCTGAACTGGGGTGAGGTGAATGTGGATGTCGTGGCCGAAGCTACCGGCTTATTTATGACAGACGAAAAAGCACGGCTACATATTCAAGCCGGCGCGAAAAAAGTCGTACTCACCGGCCCCTCTAAAGATGCCACGCCTATGTTTGTGATGGGCGTTAATCAAGAAAAGTATGCCGGTGAAGATATTGTATCCAATGCCTCTTGTACCACTAACTGTTTAGCCCCCTTGGCTAAAGTCGTTAATAACAATTTTGGTATTGTGGAAGGCTTAATGACCACAGTGCATGCCATTACTGCCACACAAAATACCGTAGATGGCCCTTCACAAAAAGACTGGCGCGGTGGCCGTGGCGCCAGCCAAAATATTATCCCCTCCTCAACCGGTGCTGCTAAGGCGGTGGGCAAAGTGATCCCCGAGCTCAATGGTAAACTCACCGGCATGTCATTTCGTGTGCCTACTCCTAACGTGTCTGTGGTCGATCTCACGGTACGTTTAGCAAAGCCTGCCAGCTATGAGGAAATTTGTCACACCCTTAAAGCTGCAGCACAAGGCGAGCTCAAAGGCATTCTGGGCTATACCGACGATGCCGTAGTATCTACCGACTTTGTGGGGGAAACCTGCACCAGTGTCTTTGATGCCGGCGCTGGTATTGCGCTTAACGACAACTTCGTTAAGTTAGTGGCCTGGTACGATAACGAAATGGGCTACTCTCACAAAACGCTAGACTTAATCGCCCATATCTCTAATTAACACTACAGTGCCTAGCTCAGCAAAACACTGAGACTAAGACTTTCTTGCCACGGAATACACTGGAAAAGACGGACAAAGAGCAAATGAATAATTATTGTAAGGGCTGAATCCATCAATTATTTTTATTAGTCACTTTCCGTGTGCTTTCGTGTATTGCGTGGCAGAAATAGTGTTAGCTTACCTCTAGCTTGGCGCTAGCCGTTAAACACCAACCTCGATATTCAATCTCTGGCATAGTAAAATAGCGTATTCGGCCGCTATTAGGTAGCGGCTTGCTGACCTGATATCAGAGATTAATTTCATGCCCAATACTTCTCCCCTGCCCTTTACGCCCGAACTGCTCTCACCTGCGGGCAGCTTAAAAAACATGCGTTATGCGTTTGCCTATGGTGCAGATGCCGTGTATGCCGGCCAACCGCGCTACTCGCTGCGAGTACGTAATAACGAGTTTAATCACGAAAACCTACAAATAGGCATTAACGAAGCCCATGCTTTGGGCAAAAAGTTTTATGTGGTGGTTAACATTCAACCCCACAATGCCAAACTAAAAACCTTTATTCGCGACATGAAACCCGTCATAGACATGGGGCCAGACGCCTTGATTATGTCTGATCCTGGGTTAATTATGCTGGTGCGTGAGCATTTCCCTGAAGTAACCATTCACCTGTCGGTACAGGCAAATGCCGTTAACTGGGCTTCAGTTAAATTTTGGCAAGATTATGGCATTGAGCGAGTGATTTTATCGCGCGAACTCTCACTAGAAGAAATTGAAGAGATTCGTGCCCAGTGCCCCAAAGTTGAGCTAGAAGTCTTTGTGCATGGCGCTTTGTGTATGGCTTATTCGGGCCGCTGTTTGCTTTCAGGCTACATTAATAAACGCGATCCTAATCAGGGCACCTGTACCAATGCCTGTCGTTGGGAATATAAAGTACATGATGCAAAAGAAGACGATGCCGGCCAAATTGTGCATCAACAAGAGCCGATAATGGTACAAAAAGTCGACCCTGCCAAAGACGCAGGGCCCGCGCCTACCCTAGGCATAGGCGCCCCCTATGAGCATCCGGTATTACTAGAAGAGAGTAATAGACCCGGTGAGTATATGGCAGCTTATGAAGATGAGCACGGCACTTATATAATGAACTCGAAAGATTTGCGTGCTGTACAATATGTCGAGCGCTTAACGCAAATGGGGGTGCACTCATTAAAAATTGAAGGCCGGACTAAGTCTTTTTACTATGTGGCTCGTACCGCTCAGGTTTATCGCAAAGCCATTGATGATGCGGTGGCGGGTAAGCCTTTTGATACTAGCCTAATGAGCACTTTAGAAAACTTAGCCCATCGTGGTTATACCGAGGGCTTTCTAAAACGCCATACCCATAGTGATTACCAAAACTACGAAACCGGTCACTCGGTCTCGACACAACAACAGTTTGTGGGAGACATCACTCGCCGCGACGGCGATTGGGTAGAAGTTGAGGTCAAAAATAAGTTTATGGTGGGCGATCAATTAGAGCTGATGACGCCTGCTGGCAATATTAGCTTTACCTTAGAGCAGATCAAAAATCGCAAAGGCGAATACGTTGAGGTGGCGCCTGGCAGTGGCCATGTGGTGTATATTCCACTGGCTCAAGAAGTAAACGCCGACTTTGCTATTCTACTGCGCCATTTACGCTAAACCTCAATCTGAGCCTATAAAAAAGCCGAGACCTTAGTCTCGGCTTTTTTGCTCATATTAAACACAGCGAGTATTATTCGGCTGGTTTTTCTTGTTCGTTAGCCGGTGCTGTGGCTTCTGGTTGAGCTGGTGCAGGAGTAGAAACTTTCGCTGTTTCATCAGCTGGGGCAACAGTCTCAGCTGTGGGCTCGGCGGCGGCTTCAGTTACTGAAGTTTCAGGTGCATCAGTGGCGACTTCAGGCTCTTTCGCTTCTTTAATGGATAAGCGAATACGACCTTGGCGGTCAACTTCTAATACCTTCACCTTAACGCTGTCACCGACACTCAAATGATCCGAGACGTTTTTAACACGCTCTTCGGTAATTTGAGAAATGTGCACTAAACCATCTTTGCCAGGCAAGATATTCACAAAAGCACCAAAGTCAGCCAAACGAACCACCTGACCTTGGTAAATGGTGCCCGGCTCAACTTCTGCGGTCAGTTGCTGAATACGGGTAATGGCAAGCTTAGCTGCTTCACCGTCTGTAGCGGCAATTTTAACGGTACCATTGTCGTCTAGCTCAATAGTGGTGCCGGTTTCTT
>NZ_JBQDEX010000095.1:0-1135 GCF_052084945.1 Oceanisphaera sp. | reverse complement strand
GCGGCAATTTTAACGGTACCATTGTCGTCTAGCTCAATAGTGGTGCCGGTTTCTTCGGTTAGCGCACGAATGGTCGCACCACCTTTACCGATCACATCACGAATTTTCTCGGGCTTGATCTTAATGATATGAATACGAGGCGCAAAATCAGAGATATCTTCACGGGGTGCTTGTAGCGCACCGTCCATGACATCAAGAATATGCAAACGTGCGTTACGAGCCTGCTTAAGGGCTTTTTCCATGATGTCTTTGGTGATGCCTTCAATTTTTATGTCCATTTGCAACGCAGTAATGCCCTGCTTGGTACCGGCCACTTTAAAGTCCATATCACCTAGGTGATCTTCATCGCCTAAAATATCAGACAACACCACATAGTCATCGCCTTCTTTAACCAAGCCCATGGCAATACCGGCCACAGAGGCTTTAATGGGCACACCCGCATCCATGAGCGCCAATGAAGTACCGCATACAGACGCCATAGAAGAAGAGCCATTAGACTCAGTAATTTCTGAAACCACACGCACTGTGTATGGGAACACATCAGCACCTGGCATAACAGCGGCGACACCACGCTTAGCCAAACGACCGTGACCAATTTCACGACGCTTAGGGCTACCTACCATGCCAGTTTCACCCACACAGTAAGGAGGGAAGTTGTAATGCAACATAAAGCGGTTGGTACGAGCGCCGGTTAGCTCATCAATCATTTGCGCGTCACGCTCTGTACCTAAGGTGGCCGTCACTAACGACTGAGTTTCACCACGGGTAAATAAAGATGAACCATGGGTGCGTGGCAGTAAGCCAGTGGCCACATTGAGGGCGCGTATCATATCGGGTTCACGACCATCAATACGCGGCTCACCACGTACTACTCGGCCCCGTACAATATTTTTTTCTAGCTCACCTAGCTGCTCATACACTTCTTTGGCGCTTAAGTCACCGTCATTGGCCAGTACGGCACTCACGGCTTGACCTTTAATGACGTTAATCGCATCACGACGTTCTGTTTTATCGGTAATGCGATACGCATTGCCCAGCTCTTCAGCCGCCAGCTCTGCGACTTGTGCTTTAAGGGCTGCGTTTTCAGCTTTTGGCTGCCAGTTCCACGCAGGTGTCGCTACCTCAGCTGCAAATT
>NZ_JBQDEX010000094.1:0-11654 GCF_052084945.1 Oceanisphaera sp. | reverse complement strand
TGCCTGATTTCTACTCAAACATCAACAAAAAGATGTGACTAAGTGACAGGCTGACCGCTTCCAGCTCCCCACAGGGGGAGGGATATGTTATGGTCTAGGACGTGACACGGGGTGTCCGGTAGCTCATCTACTTGGCTGAGATAACACCCGTCGAACCTGATCCAGTTCATACTGGCGAAGGGATGTCTGCCTTTCGGCTTGCAGCAACCGCTGCTGATCCATGCCTTCGCCTCTGACTTTTAGAGGTAGTAATGCAACAATCTGCACCCACACTTGCACAACAATTAATTTTAGTCACCGGCGGCGCTCGTGGTCTAGGTGAGCACTTGGTGCGCGCCTTTTTACGCGAAGGTGGCAAAGTGGTCATCAACTACTTAACCAGCGAACAAGCGGCCAATCAATTAGCGGCCGACTACCCAGAACACGCGCTGGCGCTACAAGCTGATGTCACTGACGCTGATGCAGTACAGGCACTATTTGCCAAAGCTCAGGCGCACTTTGGTCAGCCCATTACCACCGTCATTAATAACGCATTACCGGCATTTTCGTTTAATGGTGATGCCCGTGAAAATGCGGATCAGCTGAGCTGGAATAATGTACAACAGCAGTTTGAGGGCATCGTAAAAGGCGCCTTGAATACCACACAGGCGGCGTTACCCGGTATGCGTGAAGCCGGCTTTGGTCGCATCGTGAATATCGGCACTAATCTATTTCAAAATCCCGTGGTGCCTTACCATGACTATACCGCAGCGAAAGCGGCGTTGTTATCCTTAACCCGCACCCTTTCACAAGATCTAGGCCCAGATCAAGTGACGGTGAATATGGTTTCTGGTGGCTTATTGCGCACCACTGATGCCTCAGCGGCTACTCCAGAAGAAGTGTTTGATTATATTGCTGCTGCCACTCCTTTGCGTCGTGTTACCACACCGGCTGAGTTTGCTGATGCGTGCTTATTTTTTGCCTCTCCTTGGTCACGTTCCGTTACCGGTCAAAACTTGGTGGTTGACGGCGGCTTGGTGAAAAACTAATGGCAGCTACTCATAACCAGCAACGCATGATGCACCTTAACCTCTTCATTATGGGTTGTGGTCATCATAAGGGGGCGTGGCGTCACCCCAATTCTTCGGTAGAGCGTTTAGGCGATATTCGTTATTACGAAGAGCTAGCGCAAATTGCCGAGCGCGGTAAGTTTGACGCCGTATTCTTTGCTGATGGCCAAGCCGCCGTTAATGTATCTGACGGCAGCCCTTGGTTTTTAGAGCCACTCACCACAATGGCGGCCATGAGTCGAGCGACTGAAAAAATAGGGTTGATCAGTACGGTATCAAGCACCTTTTATACCCCATTTCATGCCGCACGCATGATGGCATCCTTGGATCATATCTCAGGTGGACGCATGGGCTGGAACGTGGTGACTTCTATGTTTGATATGGAGGCACGCAACCATAACTACCAAGCCATGCCGGTACATGCCGATCGTTATCGTCGAGCCGATGAGTTTGTTGATGCCGCACTTAAACTTTGGGGTTCGTGGGCGGAAGATGCTCTTAGTTTTGATCGCGCAGGTCATTATGCCGATCCCGATAAAGTGCAGCCGATTCATCACAATGGTGAGTTCTTTTTAGTGGATGGCCCCCTTAATGTGCCACGTCCCCCTCAAGGGCACCCGGTATTGTTTCAGGCTGGCGCCTCAGAGCAAGGGCGTGAATTAGCCGCGCGCCGTGCTGAAGCCATTTATGCGGTGGCCTATGACTTGCCTGCCGCACAAGAATATTACCGAGATATAAAGCGTCGTGTGCAAGAGGCTGGGCGAGATGTAGATGTGCCTATTATGCCGGGCTTAGTCACCTATGTGGCGGCCACCGAAGCAGAGGCCAAAGCCAAACAGCGAGAGCTAGATGAAATGCTGCCAGTGGCTGCTTCTTTGCGCCAGCTCGGTTTGTTTATTGAACAAGACTGCTCAAATTGGGACTTAGATGCCCCCATGCCAGAGCTGCCACCACTGTCGGAGTTTACCGGACCTAAAGGTCGTTACAGTACTATTTTGCGCATAATAGAAACAGAACAACCTACGGTGCGAGAGCTCTTGGGGCGTTTAGCCGCCGGCGGTGGCCATTGCACTATGGTGGGTACACCTAAGCAAATTGCCGATAAAATGGAGCACTGGTTTAATAATGAAGGGGCGGATGGTTTTAATCTGATGCCTCCATCATTGCCGTACAGCATTGAAGACTTCGTTGAACAAGTGGTGCCCGAGCTACAACGCCGTGGTTTATTTCGCAGCGAATACGAAACCAATACCTTGCGCGGGCATCTGGGGCTAACCAAGCCTTAAGCCATAAGCGATCAGTGACTGATAATCTAAATAAAAGGGCACATTACTAGAAGTGGTGTGCCTTTTTTTTGTGCTGATGGCGTCAAGCGGTCAGCTTGTTTTTTTCTTACAGCATCAGCTAGGCTAATGAGTGTGTCTATTTAGTCTAAGGAACCCAAATGGAAATTTTGATGGTGATGACCTCTCATGAGCAGCTGGGTAATAGTGACAAAAAAACCGGCCTGTGGCTTGAAGAGTTTGCCGCGGCGTATTACGTATTTAAAGACGCTGGCGCAGATATTATGTTGGCCACCACACAGGGTGATATGCCACCCATTGATCCTAATAGTGTGGAGCCCGAGGCATTAACTCATGCAACCGAGCGGCTGTTTGCAGATGCCGCGGCCAAGGCGCAGCTGGCCTGTACCCATGAAGTAAAAGACTTTATTGTTGCTGAATTTGACGCCATCTTTTATCCTGGAGGACACGGTCCTTTATGGGATCTGGTAGATAATCCCGACTCAATTCGCCTTATTGAAGGTATGTTTGCGGCACATAAACCGGTGGCATTGGTATGTCATGCGCCAGGTGTTTTGCGTAATGTAAAAGGACCTGACGGGCAGCCAGTGGTGCAGGGTAAACGCGTGACCGGCTTTAGTAATAGTGAAGAAGCCGCGGTCGGGTTAACTGACGTTGTGCCGTTTTTGGTTGAAGATATGCTCAAAGCCAATGGGGGTGACTATCACAAAGCAGACGACTGGCAGCCCCATGTTGAAGTAGACGGTTTGCTGGTCACTGGGCAAAACCCCGCATCATCCACCGCCACTGCCGAAGCCTTGTTAGCCATACTGCAGCGCCCGATTCATTAACAAGCTTAAAGACACAAGATTTTTTGCCACGGAATACACGAAACTCACTGAAAAATAAAGATTAAATCGGAAAAGCTTTATTTGTAAAAAACTAACGAAAACAACTCCAAGCTGCCAGCGGTTAGAGTCACTGGAACAACTATTCTTTGCTAGTAATACGTATTAGTATTTTTTCTTACTCAGCTTAACTTTCTATATTTTTCTGTGCTTTCCGTGGCAAAAATAGGTTTTATCTTGTTGTCAATCGGCTGGCGATAGCCGCCGCTCTAAGCGATGTAAGATTGAGTCGATAATAATGGCTATTAACGCCACCATGATGCCGCCTTGCAGTACGAAGGCCATATTGTCGGTGAGCAAACCGGCAATAATGACTTCACCAAAGCCTTTTGCCGCCACCGTAGAGCCTATGGTGGCGGTGCCTATGCTGATCACTAATGAAATACGAATGCCCGCCACTATTACAGGCAATGCCAGTGGCAGTTCGACCGACCATAATTGCTGGCGCGGGGTCATGCCCATGCCCCTGGCGGCGTCAGTGACTTGGCTGGGTACTTGCTGCAAACCGGTCACGGCATTTTCATAAATAGGCAGCATACCGTAGAGAAATAACGCCACCAAGGTGGGCGTCAACCCAAAGCCCAGCGCTGGTACCGCCAAAGCCAAGACTGCCACCGGCGGAAAGGTCTGACCTAAGTTGGCAATGGCACGCGCCAGCGGTAAAAACTCTCGGCCACTGGCACGAGTCACCCAAATGCCGCCAATCAGGGCAACTAGGGTGGCGGCGGCGATGGCGATAAACACGGCTGCTAAATGCCAAAGCAACAAATTAAACACGCTGTCGCGGCGATAAATAGCGGGGGTTTGCTCATCGACAAAGTAGCTAAATAAAGGAGCTAGCCACTCTATATTGATGGTCATTATCAGCAGTAGCAGTATGGGCAGCCCAAGCCCTAACCAAGTAAGCGCGGCCGATTTCTTCATATTCGCGCACCTTGTGGTAGTAAGTCATGCATAGATACTTGGCCTATGACCTGTCCTGCTGTATCCACTACTTGCAACTCTTCTACCTGCTCCCAGATCAGTAATGCCATAGCCTCGCGCAAGCTAGCATTGGCATGAATATTGGGCAGAGGGTGAGTGGATTGGGTTATTTTTGTGGTCATGATCTGGCTGACTTGTTTGGTGCTCAGTAAACGCAGCGGACGCTCGGTGCCGCCTACGAGCTCTTGTACAAAACCGGCTTTAGGGTGGCGCAACAGGGCTTCTGGCGTGTCTAGCTGTAGTAATTCACCTTTATCCATGACCGCAATTACATCGGCCATTTTGATGGCTTCTTCTAAGTCGTGAGTGACCATAATAATGGTGATCCCCAAGAGCTGCTGTACCTTCAATAACTCATCTTGTAGCAGCTCGCGGGTGAGCGGATCTAGGGCACCAAAAGGCTCATCCATCAGCAGTAGTTCTGGTTTGGCAGCCAGTGCTCGCGCCACCCCCACTCTTTGTTGTTCTCCGCCAGATAATTGATGTGGATACTTGCTGGCAAAGGTGGCGACATCTAGCTTGAATAAGGTCAGCAGCTCGGTGACTCGAGCATCAATATCCGACTTTTTCCAGCCCAGCAGCTTAGGCACGGTGGCAATGTTTTGCTGAATGGTGCGATGGGGAAACAAGCCCACGCCTTGAATAACGTAGCCAATGCGGCGGCGCAATTGCTCTGGCGCCAGTGTGGTGACATCTTGACCCTTGATCAAAATTTGCCCCTGACTGGGCTCAATCAGTCGATTAAGCATGCGTAGCATGGTGGACTTACCACAACCGGATGTTCCTACTAATACACAGAACTGGCCGCTATCTACTTTGAACGATAGGTTATTGACGGCTATTTGTGCGCCAAACTGTTTGCTAAGTGCTGTCACTTCAATCATGCATTATCGCCTTTTTGCAGGGCTATTAGAGTGTCGATCACCATGGCGAATAAAAACGCCAAGATAAGCGTCGGCACCGCACCCAATATCACTAAGTCGGTGGCGGTTTGGCCCAGCCCCTGAAAAATATAAGTACCAAAGCCACCGCCACCCACTAGCGCAGCCACCGCCACTAAGCCGATGTTCATGGTCACCACCACTCGCAAGCCAGTCAAAATAACCGGCAACGCCAAGGGAAACTCTAACTGCCATAATCGCTGGCGCTGACTCATGCCCATGCCGGTGGCGGCGTCGCGCACGCTGGCATCAATTTGATCGAAACCAAGCGTGGTATTGCTAACAATAGGGAGCAAGGAGTAAAAAAACAGCGCTATTACCGCAGGGGTTGCGCCTATGCCGCGAATACCGAGCTCGGCCAATATCGGATAGCCGGTCGCCAGCATACCGAGCGGTATCATGAGTAGCCCAAACATGGCGAGGCTAGGAATGGTTTGCAAAATATTCAGCACGGGAAACACAGCGGCTTTTAGGCTGGGTGAGCGATGACAACCGACTCCCAGCGGAATACCGACTAACACTGCAGGCACTATACTGCCCAGTGACAGCTGTAAGTGGCGAGCCGCTTGCCCCCAAAAGTTGGTTTGGTTGTGATACTCATGCAATAACGAGAGCGAGTCCCAGTGGCCACTGGCCAGCAATAGCAACACAGAACCCACTATTAAAGTTACCAGAGCCAGTCGAGGCAGCGGACCGAGTGCCAGCTTAATGGCTGCATCTGTGATCAGCAGCGCCAGCCAAAAAATGGCCAGCCAAAAGCCCCCATTAAGAGAAACACGCGCTAAGGGGCTGGCTTCAAGCAATAACTGAGAGGCGCTGAGCCCAAGGGTATACATTAGTGTTATCAGAGTGGCTACGGTGAGTAACATGCGGATGGGGATTGCACTTTTGAAAAGTGATAACAAGCTAGTAAGAGATAACAATATTAGCGTAGGGGTGAGCGTGGTTAGGCTGGCGGCATCCCAGATCCTCACGCTTTCACCTGGCATAATACGGTTTGGTTGCAGGCTAACCAAGGGCAGGGCAAGCAACGACAGCAGTAGGGCAAACACCAGGGTGCTACCCACTTTATCCAAATTAGAAAACGTCAAAAAGACTCCCGTAACATACAAGTGTTATTCCCTTCGTTGGGGGGCTTAGGTAAGTCAGGATAAGGGTTCTCACGACAACAGAGATCAAGGTACATACTGTAAACTCAGTTATGTGTACATGCCATCGACGGTTAGCGTAAAGAGAGCCTTATCCTTATTTGAGCCTTGCTGTATTTTGCCAAAAACAGCTAATCCTACAAAAAGCCCTTATCAGACAGGTAACTTTTGGCAACGGCTTGAGGGCTTTCGCCACCAATGGCAATGCGACTGTTGAGCTGTTGCAGAGTTTTTACGTCTAACGACTGAAAAATGGGAGCTAAAATAGTGTCGATTTCTGGGTAAGCCTGCAAAGTCTGCTCGCGCACTATGGGAGCAGGGGCATAAACGGGTTGCACCCCCTTATCATCCTCCATAACGACTAGACCAACCGAGGCGATGGCACCGTCGGTACCGTACACCATGGCGGCATTGGTATTGTCGGTTTGCAATGCTGCCGCCTTAATGGTGGCGGCCGTGTTACCCCCGGCCAGTACCAATAGCTGGCTATCGTCTAGCGTAAAGTCATAGGTTTGCTGAAAGGCAGGCAATACCGCCGGGCTAGACACAAATTCGGCTGATGCTGCGAGTTTGATCTCGCCACCTTGGCTAATGTAACGGCCAAAGTCGGACATGGTTTGTAGTTGCTTGTTATCGGCAATATCTTGGCGCAGTGCTATAGCCCAGGTGTTATTGGCGTTAGCGGGCGTTAACCACACCAGTTGATGTTGGTCGTAATCCAGCTGTTTGGCTTGCTCGTACCCTTGCTGAAAGTGTCTCCACACTTGGTTTTCTTCTTGCTTATGGAAGAAAGCAGCATTGCCGGTGTATTCTGGATAAATATCAATTTCACCGGCAATAATGGCCTTGCGTACTATGGGGGTACCACCCAGCTGAGCACGGTTTTCTACCTTGAGCCCAGCATCTTTTAGTGCCAAATAGATAACATTGCCCAGCAGGCCGCCTTCGGTATCTATCTTAGAAGAGACCACAATGGTGTCTGCGGCTAAGGCGGGAGCAGCCACGGCTAACGATAGGGTAAACATGGCCGAAGCCAGCGACTTTTTCATGTGATTTATCCTTGTCTTAAATGAATCCCAAAAACCTACTCTATGTAAAGCTTGGCCCATGGTAAACTGCTAACCTCAACTGATGTCCATTTGACTCAGTTTTGGGGTGGCTTATTGATCGGCTTTTTACTCCCCTCAAAATCGATATGAATATTTAATGGTCGCCATAGCCCTTGTTGAGAAAAGCAGTCCCAGCCCCAGCGTAACCAGCGCAGTAGGGCGAATGCCAGCCACAGTGCCCAGCTCAACATCAATAAGCGATACACCAACAAAGGCACCGATAATACCCAAGCTTGAGGTAAGCTGGCGCTACTTCTGTCTTGATACCAGCGCAGCACAGCACCATAAGAACGGTTACCGCTAATTTGCATATTGGGTAAACCCAGCAATCCTTGCTGTATGGCAAAAAACAGTACACTTAACGCCAATAAGGTGAGTAACACTAAGCCTATCTGCACTAGATTAAACACTTTGCCAGCCGAGGCGTGTTGCCAGTTTTTGCGCAAGCCCAGCGCCAATAGCCAACCAACCACAATAAACGCCATCCATAACGGAATTTGCGTTAGTCCAATACCCAGTAATAACCAATGGTGAAAGCGCAAAGGAGTGAAAGAGATGCGACTTAATCCCACCGCTAACAGCACAATAATGGCCAGCAAGCTCCAAAATAATACCGCCGGCCCCATGCTTGGCCCTGCGGCAAATAATACCCAGCGATCTTCACCTAGGTTCAGTTCAATATCGTTATTCACGCTTGGGCTATTAAGATCAATGAATGGCGTCGTTAACAGCGATTGAACCCCATCGTTATGTCGCCAGTGAATACTTAAATGCTGTGCACCAGGAACAAGCGGGATCACCAAGCTGTTGTCATCTTGCAAGCGCAGTGGCTGGCTTTTACCGTTAATACTAACCGACTGTAACTTAATATTATCGGGTAATTGCAAGCTATGCTGACCGCCTTGGCTACTGCGCATTTGTAGTGCCAAGTGAGCATCCATGGCTCTATCCCCTGGGGTGAGGGTGAGCTTGGTATTATCTATGGTGAGGGTTTGCCCCGCCACGCCCGTGGGGCGGCTAATATGCAGTGTGACAGACTCACCGGGCCAAGGGCGCCATTCGGGCAACCAATGACCGCTGGCATTTTGTTGATGAATGACCGTTAAGCCGCGGCTGTTCACATGCCAAATGGCACTGGCATCTAATTGCCAGTGTTCAACCCAGTGCTCGGTGTCTGCTGCGGTCAGCTTGAGCGTGTCAGACTTTTCTAACCGTGACTGCCAACTTATGGTGCTTTGGTTGGCGCCCAAGTTAACAACCGCCTTACCGTCTTTTACATTAATGCCATCAGTGAGCACTGACTCACCGTCTAGTAAGGGGATAGCCAGTGATATGGGCTGACCCAATGGCGATGCGCGCTGTACTTGAGTGATCACTTTCCAATCAAGATCAAGGCGTAAGCTGCGTTTTACCTCAACAAACCCAGGCTGCGCCCCCGGCTCTAGTGTTTGCTGCTTTGGTGCAGCATTAGCCGAGGGGACTTTATTAAGGGTGAGTTGAGCGCTGGGTACGCCATTGTTATCTGTCCCTTGCAGAGTCCAATGGGATGCGTGCAACTCTACCTGATGGGGGCGCAGCAATAGCGGTAGCCTGACGCGTGTTTGCTCATTAAGCGGGCCCGTTAGACGCACAGTATGTATACCTGTGGGTAAGTACACATATAAGGCGCCATTGGGCTGGCGCAGCAGGGCGTGGCTAGCGTTGCCATTAACCCGTACTTTATTTGGCAGCCAAAATTTAGCATTGCCCGGTAAAGGCACGGCCACGGCTTGTTGAGTGTGCACTTCTAACTCGGCGCTCAGCTGCTTATTGTTTACAGAGAGGTGCATAGTGGCGATTTGTGCACACTGTGGCAGGCAGTCTGGTGGTGTTAGTAGCTTAGTTTTTAGCTCTGTTAAGAGTTGCTCATTGGGTATGGCGGCCTGTGCGGGGATTGGGCTTGCCAATAATACAGGCAACACTAAGGTAGGTAACAGCAATGACCATAGGCTGCCTTTTTGTAGTGCGGCTTTAGCGCGGTTGAGGTTAAGGCCTGCCATACGCAACACTAACAGGCTGATCAGTACTACGCGCAGTACATTTAATATCATGTTTACCGTGGGGGAGAGCAATACCAATTTAATTTGTTGATCTTGTTGCACTGGGCCATTCCAAGTGAGGTTGAAGCTGTTCCATTGCCAGTTCGGCATGCCGGGGCCGGTTTGCACTTTGGCGTTGGGATCAATTTGCGTTAATGGCGCAGGCTGGCTGTTTGCCTTAGGTGAAGAAAGTCGTTGGCTCTTGCGCACTTGTTGCGTTAATTCTTTGGCAGGTTCTGCTAGCTGGTCACTGTTTATGGTGTCCATAGCCGCCTCGCTTATCGCAGGATAATGGCGAAAAGGCGCAGTGTGTGCTAACTGCGGATACATAGCAGTGCGTATTTGATCCACCATAAATGGAATGGCAATCAGCAGCAGTATTAGCGCACTGACATTACGATAACCGATCACCGCTGTTTTGAATCGGCCCTTTGGTAAAACCCTTAGCAAAGCCGCAGCGGCCAACAAATGTAACCATATCCAACGGGGTGGCCCAAAGCCGGCTGCTTGGTGCAAAATTAGTGACAGCGTTAATAAGGTGATTAGCCCCCATTGCCAGCCCCACAGACGAAACGCGGCCACCGCAGCAATCAGTACGACAAATAAGTCCAATAGAGTCCAGCGTTGTAGCCAAGTATTAGGGGCGCTGTCCATGCCCGAGGCCGACAACAAGCTCCAGCCAGGCGGCAGGTGTAACTGAGTGCTTAACGACTGTAAGTCGATATTCCAGCCCACTGCGGGCAAGGTTGAAATGGCTCCTTGAAAGCGGCTATCAGCGGTGACATTCAGCTGGCCATGGCGAATCTCCACGCCTTTTTGGTGGGTACCGCCAACTTGGGTAATAAACTGCTCTTGGCCAGCGATGGCGACGCGGCCTAAGTCTAATGGCGGTTGTGCTTCTAGCCGCCAGCCTTGGTTCATGCGCCCTGTGATGGTGTCTTGTATGCTATAACCACTGCCATCAAAGTCTAGCCACAGCTGGCGCTGTAAGTTTAGTCTATCGGGTTGAGCGCCTTGATGACCACGGCGAATCTCCCGCAACTGCATGGTTTCGCCTTGGTTTATTTGATAGGCAGGTAGCTGCTGCCAAGCCGTCGGTAAGTTAGTTTGTTGCGGATCAACTGTCGTTAAATTATCAATCTCCACCAAGCGCAGCTGCGGCTCAGCGGCAAACACCCACACTTCTTGATCGGGCCAGGGGACATTGGCCTTCGGTCGGGTTAACTGGTTAATGTTAGCGGGGTGGCGACTCACTACATTAATGCTCCAGCGGCCAGGGCGAACTTGTACTCTTAATTGGCCATTGGGCTCTAATCTGGCAGGAAGAGGGCTGTCGACTTGCAATGGGATCTGTTGATCAAGTAATACTGGCCCCAGTAACAGCTCGCGTTGCTCACCAGCCACTTCTAGGTTTATTAAGGTAGTGACGTGCAGCGGAATGGTATCTGAAACGTTGCGATAGACCTGCAACGATAAGGCATCACCCTGTGGTGCGCTAGTGGCTTTATTGCTGTTGCGTTGGCCCAACCATAAACGGCCTTTTTTATCTAACTCAAGCTTTTTTATAGGGGTGTTATTGATGGTAAGTGCTAACAAACCTGTGGCAGGAGCAAGCATTAAATTTTTAGGTAATTGTGCCCATTGCCATTGCCCTGTAATAAGGTGTTGGCCTGGGGCTAGCTTAATATGAGGGCGGCTTTGCTTGTTCGCAACCGCTGTGGGTTGGCCATTCACAGTGACCTGTTGCGGCCAGTGTTGCAGGTTGCCGGGCAGCTGCACCCAGCTGTCGCTATATAGCTGCCACTGCTGGCTAAACTGTCCGCCGTTATCGGTTAACTCGAGTGCTAGCTGAGTGGGCCAAGCACATTGATACCCTTGTGCTTGATTATAAATAAAGGGGCATTGGCGTTGTTCTTCGCCATCTAACACCCATTCAATCCAAGGTTGTAATGGTTCAGGTACCTGAGCTGGGCTAATGGCACGGGCTGCCGTCGCCAACAGACCCAATATCATCAGTAACACTAGGGTTGCTGGGCGCATAAGATTCCCTTCTTAAGGTTGCCGAGACCGAGAGTAGCTATGGATTAAAGAGTAGCATTATACCCGACATTCCGCACCTAATTTTCTGATTTATTTTTCTTGACACGGATCCGC
>NZ_JBQDEX010000093.1:0-11883 GCF_052084945.1 Oceanisphaera sp. | reverse complement strand
TATTTGTGGGTAGGCAAAGCGCTAGCCTTTAGCGACTCCCACACCATCAGGCCTGCTACATTATCGATGATATTTATAGCAAGCAGGGCAAGCAGCCTTTACCCCCGCGCTAAAACACGTTACATATAGACAAGTTAACAAGGAGGTTGCATGTCTACAGATACAGTTACGCACCGTAAACTGGTACGGATACTCACGGCGATAGGGCCCTATCTACGGGAGTTAAAGTCGAGCGAGTCACAGTATTTTTTTGATTGTTTGGCGGTGTGTGTGAGTGCCAAAGCTGCCCCTAATGAGCGTGAGTTTTGGGGCTGGTGGCTAACGCTTGATACTCAAGATGGTCAACATTTTGAATTTCATTATCAATTTGGCTTTTTTGATATTGAAGGCGAGTGGCAAGGGCGTGCCTTACCTAAAAAGCACCAAGCAGAAGTGACACGTACATTACGTGATTTTTACGCTAAACTAGCAGCCTGTTTAGAGAGTCTCTCCCTCACTATTAGCCCTAGTGCTACGTTAGAAAAAGATCATGTACTAAGCCTTGCTTAGGCCGTTTGCTGCATTGAGTTGCGATCTTGGGTGTTAGAGCGACGTATTTCATTTTATTATCTTGCCGATTTCGTCGGTACTGTTATTAGTCAAGATTTGCAGGGCGTTCCATGAAAGGCAAAACCATTGTTGTAAAATTGGGCACCAGTGTGCTTACGGGGGGCACTCGTTATCTAGATCGCGCCCATATGGTTGAGCTGGTGCGCCAGTGCGCCAGTTTACACCGCGCTGGCCATCACATTATTGTGGTCACTTCCGCCGCCATAGCGGCAGGGCGTGAGCATTTGGGGTTTCCTGAACTAGCCAATACCATGGCCAATAAGCAAATGCTGGCAGCTGTGGGGCAAACTCAACTTATCCAAACTTGGCAATCGTTATTCAACCTTTATGGCTTACATGTGGGACAGATCTTGCTAACTCGAGCTGATCTGGAAGACCGCGAGCGCTATCTCAACGCCCGTGATACGCTGCGCGCCTTATTAGATCAACGCATTATTCCTGTGATCAATGAAAATGATGCCGTGGCTACCAATGAAATAAAAGTAGGCGATAATGATAATTTATCTGCCCGAGCGGCTATTTTAGCGGAAGCTGATCTCTTGGTATTACTGACAGATCAAAAAGGCTTGTTTAGCGCCGATCCGCGCAATGATCCTAAAGCACAGCTGATTGAAGAAGTAAAAACCATAGATGATACCCTGCGTAAACTGGCGGGCGGTAGTATTGGTGGCTTAGGGACTGGAGGCATGGCCACTAAGTTACAAGCGGCTGACGTAGCACGTCGTGCAGGCGTTGATGTCGTGATTGCGACCGGCCAAGTGCCAGAAGTGATTGGTCGCTTAGCCGATGGTGAGCGTATTGGAACGCGTTTTCCAGCACTGGCTACGCCATTAGAAAGCCGTAAGCGTTGGATTTTAGCTGGCCCACCGCCTCATGGCGAAATTCACATTGATGCAGGGGCGGTAATAGCGGTACGTGAAAAAGGTTCCAGCTTATTGCCCAAAGGCATAATGCGTATTGAAGGGCGCTTTCGCCGCGGTGAAGCGGTACGTATTGTTAACCCTGAAGGGCGTGAATTAGCGAGGGGGATTTGCCGCTACGATGCCCTGGATCTGAATGTCATTAAAGGACAGCATTCAGAGCAAATTGAATCTTTGTTAGGACATGGCCACGGCCGTGTGGCTATTCACCGTGATGATTTGGTGCTGTTGTAGTACTAGGAGAAAAAATGAATTTGGAACAAATGGGACAGGCCGCACGCGATGCCGCTTATGTGTTAGCGGATAGCTCAACACGCACCAAAAACCAAGCGTTATTAGTGATGGCTGATGCCTTAGAAGCCGCCACTGAGCAAATTTTAGCGGCTAACCAGCAAGATTTACGCGCCGCCCGCGAGGCAGACATTAGCGAATCTATGTTAGATAGACTTATGCTAAACACTGAACGGCTAACGGCCATGGCAAATGATGTACGAAACGTCGTATCCTTGCCTGATCCCGTAGGGGGGGAGCTAGACAGTCGTGTATTAGAAAATGGCATGCGCTTATCTCGCCGCCGAGTACCATTAGGCGTAGTGGGGGTAATTTACGAAGCGCGGCCTAATGTGACCATCGACATTGCTGCTTTATGTCTAAAAACCGGTAACGCCAGTATTTTGCGTGGTGGTCGCGAAACCTTTCATACTAACCAAGAGTTAGTCAAAGTGATTCAACAGGCACTAAGTGCCAGCCAATTACCCCAAGCGGCAGTTCAATATATCAGTGAGCCTGGCCGCGAGTGGGTCAGCGGTTTATTAACACTTGACCAATACGTGGATATGATTATTCCTCGAGGTGGTGCCAACTTACACAAATTATGTAAAGAGCAGGCCACTATTCCGGTGATTATTGGCGGTTTTGGTATTGGTCACATATTTGTAGATGCTAGCGCCGACCTAGCGCGCTCTATCGAAGTGATTGATAATGCGAAGACGCAACGCCCTAGTGTGTGCAACACCATAGATACTTTATTAGTACATGAGCAAGTTGCCGATAAATTACTGCCAGCCTTAAGCCAGCGCATGGCTGAGAAAGGGGTTATGCTGGTGGCTGACAATGCGGCATTAAGTGTATTAAATCAGGGGCCTGCTCAGGCTCGAGTGGCCGTTGAAGGAGATTTTGATACCGAATGGTTGGGGCTAACTCTGGGTGTTAAACTGGTGTCGGATGTGGATGCCGCTTTAGCGCATTTACGCACGCATAATGCCAGTCACTCAGATGCGATATTGACCAACAGCATGACCAGTGCTGAGCGCTTTATTAATGGTGCTCCTTCTGCTGCAGTGTATGTGAATGCGTCAACGCGTTTCACTGATGGTGCTCAATTTGGTCTAGGCGCAGAAGTGGCTGTATCTACCCAAAAGCTGCATGCCCGTGGCCCCATGGGATTAGAAGAGCTCACCAGTTATAAATGGATTGGTCAGGCAGATTACCTGATTCGGCCATAAGTCGATGGCTGTCTGCGTTAAGCCGTCAGTTTTTAGCAACAGATATGAAAATAGTACCCAGTGAAGTGGGATAGTATTAGGTGAAGAGAGGAAGTTATGCCATCCAAGTTGTTGGACGCCTTGTTATTGGCCATGCCCTTACCGCCCACTTTAGAAACATGGCGGCTGCACTTGAAAAGTCAGTTACCTTATCCTGTACAAGGGGCGCAAACCTTATTTATTGGCGAGCCTACCTTGGTCATAGTGGCCTTTCAACACGATAAGGTTGATGTCCTGCTGCCGGCTATTCAGTGGCGACATCACGACATTCATACCGCAAAGCCAACGTCTCAGGGAGTAGTCACTGCTCATAATGGCACATTAGAGCAACTGCTGACGCTGGTAGAAGACACGATTGCACTGCGCTTAAAGTCATTTCATGAGTGTAGTTGCTGTGGCAAACGTTGTGCCCCTGAAGTATTGGGTTCACTGCAAGGTGAGCCTGTATGTCGTGACTGTATTAAAGGCCGCCGAGTACTGTTTTAAGAGCATGCTGTACGTAATAAGCCGTACGCTAACCGTGAAGCAGAACATTATTTATTAGGAAAAATCCCATGGCCGTTGAACAATTTAATGCCACTGCACATTTGCAACAAGGCACAGTCGTTAAGGTGCAAGCGCGCGGGTTTGAATTTACCTTAGATGAACCGCCAGAGTTAGGTGGCACCGATACTGCGATGAATCCAGTAGAAGCACTATTGGGCACATTAGGAGCTTGCCAAGCCATTGTGGCTCGTAGTTATGCTTGCAAATTTAATGTTGAGTTGGATGCGTTTTGGGTAGAGCTTGCAGGGGACTTAGATCCCGACGGTTTTATGAATAAAGCCGATGTACGCTGCGGTTTTACTGATATCCGCTACACCTACCACATTAAATCATCGTCACCTGAGCAGAACATTAACGACTTTATCGACTTTATCGGCACTAAGTGCCCAGTAGGCGACAGCCTAATACAAGGTGTTAAGCTCAGCCTTGCCGGTGTCGTTTGCCACGCCTAATCCTCCGTTTTTATCAGACTGAGCAACTGGCTTATTACTTACTTTAAGCAGCGGCCTCTGGGTTCATCGCTTTTGTGCAAGACGATATCTGAGTGTAAAAACTGAGCGGCTGCGGCGGACTCTTGCACCTTAATGGCGGTGCGCGCCAGCATAGCCGTTTCAAACCCCTGCAATAGCGCATCTCGTATTCCTATTTCTCGCCAGTGTGACTTGGGGTGACAGCCTTGCACAATGGCGCGAGCTAAGGCTAAGGCATCTAATAACGCTTGATTTGCCCCCTGGCCTTTAAACGGGCTCATGGGGTGAGCAGCATCGCCTATTAAGGTGGCAGGGCCGACTTTTTTAAACAGCTCAGGCTCAAGTAATGCACGATCATAGACCGGATAACCCGATATTTTAGCCTCTGCTGTGGCGGCTAAAATCTGTGGAATAGGGGGATGCCATTGGGTGCGTTTACAGGCTTGGGTTTTAAGAGCACTCACACCTTGCGCACTCAAGGCTTTTGCCTCCTCCTCGGGCATTGGAAAACTAAGCTGCCACATTACCGAGTCAGCATCGTAGGGCATAATATAAATACGCTCATGCCCATTGGCTGTTTGAAACACGGTTGCCGAGTCTAATAAGTCACTTTTCACGCCCGTTATCGCGCTTAACGGACAAATGCCTAAGATCACCATACACCCTAAATACTGTAAAGAGCTGGCATCTTGCCCCAGCAATAGCGCCCGAGTGCGACTACGAACACCATCAGCTCCTACCACAAGATCAGCTTGGGTTGTTCTAAATTGCTCGCCTACTTGAAAGCTAAGTTCAACACCTTTAGTGGTCGTGGGACTAATGTCAACGAGTTGATGACCCCAACATACCTCTTGGTGCCCTTTTAACTGCTCTAGCAGCGCTAAACGTAATGACTGACGGGCAATGTGCACATTGGTGCGCTTAGGTGTACCTTCGGTCGTTGTATGAAGCCACTTTCTCATGCCCCATTCGCCAACAATATCCCCGTCTGTGGTGTGTACTACGTGACGAGTTGACACCACGCCTTTGTCGAGAGAGAAAATTCCCAAGCCTTCAATGGCCTTGCTGGCTTGTTGTAGGGTCAAGCCATAACCCTGCGCGCGAGCGGAAAAGTTGTTATCACGTTCATATAAGGTAAACGGAATGCCACGGTGTAAGCAGGCCACCGCCAGTGCCATGCCACCAATGCCGCCGCCAATAATGGCGACAGTGGGATAGTGTTCGGTATCTGCAAGCAGCGGCTTAGCGGCGCTGACTAGGCCTGATCCGTTACAGACCGGGCACAAGGATAAATGTGCCTTAGGGCGTGCAGGTGCTATGCCCTGGTTGCCATTTTTTTTAAATTGAAGCAATGCTGCCTGATAGCTTAGTTTAACTTTTTTGCGGATTTTCTGGCTGTTTCTACCGCGCCCTTGGCACTTTGAGCAGGGTGCCCAACTTGCTGATTGGTTATGTAAACTGATGTTGGTCACCCTTAATAAAAGTATGGCACTGTGATTAATGCCGCACCTTATTATAAAGGATAGCCACGCACTTGCCTTGTTCTAAATCAGTTAAGGTGGAGAAGTGCCTTAAAAAAGGCCGCGCTCTTGCTGAGTGCGGCCCTTAGTATGAGTGGTTAACCGATAAGGTTAGTTAGGCTAGCAAGCGAGCCAGCCATAACCGAGCAACCATGCCGGGTAGGGTGGTAATGCCGGCGGTGGCAAAGCGTAACTCTCCTTTATAGGCCACCATTAAGGTGGGTGTTACGCTAATACCGAGCGTTTGCCCAAGCTTATTATCTGCGTCATTAACCACAGTAAACTGGTAGCCTTTTTCGCGGACATAACCGGCTACCTTAGGGTCAACCCCTGAGGCTAAAGCGATACTTACCACGGGCTCACCCACCATATCCACCATGGGGGATACCAGACGGCATACACCGCACCAAGTAGCCCAAACATAGACTAGCACTGGTTTTTCATCACTGATAGCCGCTAAGTCTAGGGTTTCTCTCTCTAGTGTGGTGAGCAGACCAAGGGCGTCGACATTGCTAGGTAAGTCTTTACTACGCCACAAATCTACTGCGGTTACTATCACTATCAACATCAGCAGATACACCACACCCTTGCCGAGTTTTTTCGTTTTGCTCTTGTCTGTTGTTGCCACCATTATTTAGCCTCATCTAAGGCACTGATCACCTTGTTCGTGGTGAGTAACACTTCCAGCGCTTTACCTTGTACTAAGCCTGGGCCAAATACTTGGTTAAAGGGAATGCCGGCTCTTTGATTGGCATGCAAATAATCGGTGACGTTTTTATCGGGCCGCGTCCAATCTCCGCGCATTAGCACCATATCGTCATCTTGCAGCGCCGAGTACACAGGGTCACGTAAAGTGACGCCGACCTTATTGGCTTGACAGGTAATACACCAATCAGCCGTAATATCGACAAACACCCGATTACCCGCGGCAACCTCAGCGGCTATACGATCAGCATCCAAAGGTTGCCAGTCTAGCTCATCTTTAACTGGGCTTACCCAATGAGACTGAGTCGCTAAGGCAATGACGCCTGCTACTGCCCCCAGCAATAGCATGCCGGCTACGCCAAATATAAGGCCGCGGGCGCCGTTTTGACGTACTAAAGACCAGAGCGGCAGCACAATTAATAGGGCGGCTAAAGCCCAAGTGATACTAGAGCCTAAGGTATAGCTGAGCAGAGACAATAACCATAAGCTGGTAGCCAGTAGCATTAAGCCAAACAGCCATTTGACTTTTTCCATCCATAGCCCTGGTTTTGGTAGGCTACGAATTACACTTGGGAATAACGCCAATAATAACCAAGGTAAGGCCATGCCTAAGCCAAGCCCCGTAAAAATGGCCACTAATACGATTGGAGATGAAGCCAAAGCTACCGCCACTGCTGTGCCTAAAAAAGGCGCGCTACAGGGGGTAGCCAACAAAGTGGCAAACATGCCTTGTAATACATGGCCACCATTGCCATTCCCTGGGCGAGTAGCCAGCCAGGTGTTTAAGCGAGTAGGCAGGCGTAACTCAAATAAACCAAATAGGTTAAGTGAGAATAGGGCGGTGACTAATAACATAAAGCCGATAAAGCCCGGCTGTTGAAATTGAATCCCCCAGCCTAATTGCGCCCCCGACCAAGTTAGCACCAACATAAAGGCGGCGAGCAACCAAAACGACAACATAATGCCAAAGGCCGACCACAGTAATGGCGGGCGTACACTTACCGGCTCACCCGCAGCGTTAGTACGCTGGCCTAATATTAAACTATTAAGCTTAAGGCCTAATACGGGTAGCACACAGGGCATAATATTTAGCACCAAACCACCCAACACCGCATAAAGTAGCACCCACGCCAGTGATGGCATGGCGTCGGTGGTCGGGGCTAAAGAGCCAGCACTAATGGTGGCGGTTAGCTCTTCAGCTAAGCCATCATCAATAGCGGTGATCACTACGGCTTGCTGGTCAAGATTGAGATCATCATTCCAGCTATTAACGGTAAAGCGTACCTGCAATAAGTTGTTGTTAATTGATACCTTAGGCTGACTAAAAATGGCCTCTTCTAATTCGTCTACATAAATGGCAGGTTGCTGCCAGCCGCGTTCATTATGTAAGCTCACTTCAAGCTGTTGGCTGTCTGCATCCCAAGTGAGCGTTTCACTGCTCACTAGATTGGCAGGCCGTGGTACCCGTGATACTGCTTGCTGATAGTCATGGTTTAGCTGTTCATCAAGGCGTAAGTTAGGGTCCAGTGGCAACTGCAAATCGTAGTCGGTTAGCACACAAATAGTGGTGCAACTGGGTAGCGTTAGCTTGGCGTTAAAGGTAGTGCTTTTGGCACCGTCAGTCGGGGTTAACTGTAGCGGGAAATCAACATCATGCTGATACCCTTGGGTTTCGACTCCTAGCAGCATAAAGCGCTGGGGAACGGGCCACTGCCAATTCACATCTGCAAGGTTGTCTGATGACTCCCAGTTTAAGCGAGGGGCGATACCGCCCTCACCAGGAGAGCGCCAATAGGTTTTCCAATCATCTGCTAATCTAACTTGTAGCAGCGCCGGATAATGATTTTGAGCCGCATTATAGGGCCCCGTTTGTATTAAACGCACTTGTACTGGCGGGTGCTCAGGTGCTTGTTGCCAGCCGGTACTTTGGGTTGGCGTACCTTGGGCAAATAGCGTGAGCGGTGCACATAGTAGCACCATAAATAGGGTAAATATTCTGATCACAAATACAATCTCCAATAAATAAACGCAATATAATAGATGGGTACTTGCGTTAGTTTCATTCCCTAAATACGCACAACACTAAGTGTCGTCGTCGACCAGAAAAGAGTAATGGAGGAGGGTAACGGTGGTAATAACGGCTAAGTTGGGGCTGAAATAACCACAGCCATAACGGCAATAATATTGCCATTATGATAGGGTCTAATTGGCTCCATACTTTATGTAATAGCTGCTCTGATAAACTGCAGCGCTCATTATCTGTATTATTATCTGAATCGCTAGAGCTCGGTGTAACCTCAATAGGTGATGAGTGTTCACTGTTAGGTGAGTAAGCACAGGCAGTTGATAGCCCCATACGCTGGCCCAAGCATAGGCTGATTACCAGTGCGACCAATATTAACGCCAACCAAGCGGGTTGGCGCGGTATTAGTTTAGGCCGAGCGGCCATTATCCTAGAGCCAGCCAAAGCGCGACCCCCAACATTAAGCTGCCAGCAATACGGTTTAATAACTGCACTTTGCCTTTTTGCTGCAACACTCTACTCAAGGTGCGCCCGCCGCTGGCATATAGCAACATGCAAATCAATTCGAGTGATAAAATGATGGAGACTAAGAGCAGCAGCTGGCCTGGCAGAGGCGCTTGATGATCAATAAAAGGAGGTAATAGGGCGATAAAAAAAGCCCAACCTTTAGGGTTGGCAATAGCAGTAATAAAACCTTGACTGACTAAGGTACGCGCGGGAATATGGCGCGGGCCAGCATCCACTGGGTTTAATGCAAGCTTGCCCCTAGAGCGCCATAATTGTATGCCTAACCAAGCCAGGTACAGGCCACCACCGAATTTAAGTAGCTGAAACAGCGCGGGATATTGTAGCATGATGGCGGCCACGCCCACTACGGCGGCACAAGCCACTAAGCCTACTCCCACGAGTTCACCTAGCATCATCCACAGCGTTCGGCGTACACCCACCATCATGCCCAGCGACAAGGCCAGTGTCATGCACATACCTGGAGTCACTGATACGAAGAAGAAGGTGGGAATAAACACCATTAACACTGCCAAGCTGATAGTACACCTACCTATTTTGTCGTTAACGCTTATCGATAGCGTCCGCCATTGTACGCTAAGTCCCTAATGACACAAAGGGAGATAGCTTTAAGCCGTCAGCGTTCTGCTAGGGGCGCCCTTCGAGCAGCGCTTTTGTAGATACCCTGTTGAGCGTCAAGCCCTGCACTATATGTTTATGCGCCTTTATTACGTCTTTGCGAGCGTAGCGCGGCAATCCATTCTAAAAAGAAAACGCTACATCTAACCTTGTACGCTTTACGTTAAAGAAAAAAGCTGCGGTTTTGTTTTTTTCGTAAGGCGCTCAGCGTAAAACGTACAGCTATTTGTTAGATGGATTGCCACGTCGTTGCACTCCTCGCAATGACGAATGGGGTTGGCTCTGGCCTTTTGTAGGGGGATATTTAGCTAGGTGTTTTATATCAATCCCCAAAGCGCGGGCTAAAGACGAAGCGGCCGGGGGCTATGCTCATCGCCACAGGCGCCTTACTGATCCACGCATATTTAGTGTCGTTGAGTTTATACACCGGCTGGTTTTCTAAGACAGAGCGCAGTACTTGCATCATACCTTGTGATGCTGCTGTCATATCACCCTTATAGCCAAAAGCATCGACCTTGCTGTGCAGTAAATTTAAATCGCGTAAAAAAATGGCATTTTGCTGACGGTCATACACAGGGCGGCCTTCTACCACTAAGTCGAGCTTTGCCGGAAAACGTGCAATCAGGGCATTAATAGCGGTTTCACCTTTTAGGTTCAGCTTCACTATATCGCGATTATCGGGGCCAATTTGTAAGTCGAGCTTCTCAATTTGGGTATCGACTAGCCCTTGAGTGAGCCGGGGGGTTTCTTGTTCAAGCAGAGTATACAGTGATTTTTCAATCTCACTTTCTGAGACCTTGTATTGGCTCACAGAGGCACAAGCACTTAACAGCAGGGCACCTAGGGCAAGAGTTAGAGTTCTGAACATGGTGTACCTCTTTTCAAGAGCTGTCAGCCGCAAGCTGTCAGCTGTCAGTAAAACCACTCTGCTGCATGACTACGAACCAAGTTAAAGGCCTACAGCCCAGCAACAAGTGTCAGTTTTTTGTTGATGTTTTAGTGCGTATTGGCCGTCTTGTTTGAAGTTGACGGCGACGAAACGGCTATGGCTTTGAGCTTAACATTCTATCCAGCTGGTTGGCGAAAGCTTGGCGATCCGCAGAGCTCAGTGTGGCTGGGCCGCCGGTGTGGATACCACTTGACCGTAACGTATCCATAAAGTCACGCATGGTCAGCTTGGCGCGAATAGTGCCCTTATCAAACTTCTCGCCACGCGGAGTGATCACCTGTGCCCCTTTTTCTAGGGCGTCGGCAGCCAGCGGAATATCAGCTGTCACCAAAATTTCGCCAGGGGCAATGCGCGACACAATTTCATCGTCTGCCACATCAAAGCCTTTGGGTACCTGCAATTGCTTGATCAAGCTTGATGCAGGTAAGGGCAGTGGATGATTCGCCACCATCGTCAGTGGTGTATTGGTGCGAGTGGCGGCGCGAAATAAAATGTCGCGCACCACTTTAGGACAGGCATCGGCGTCCACCCAAATATGCATTAGCCTTGTCGTCCACTTTGTTTGCGCTCAAAAGCGTCTTGTAATTCACTTGGTTCAACGAGTGCGCCGGCAGCCTCGGCCACAGGGAATACTGCAACCAGTAATTCGTCTTCTTCCATGCCGGGCAGCCAGCGAGACTGCCAAGTTTGCATATTGATGGCTTCTGGTTGGCATGCCGCCCAGTCATCTACGGCCCATGTTTTGGCATAATCAGCATGGGGCCACATGGGGATACAGTCTTCGTCTTCATCAGAGGTCAGCATCATGCAACCGTGTTCATCGGTTAAAATCCACATCTCCTGGTGTTCAACCACCTTATTAACGAAGTGGTTATAACGCTCGTTATCGTGCATTTTTTCTGCGGCTGCTTGATCAGCCTCGGTTAAGCTATAGCTCATGGTTATCTCTCTATAATGGGGCGATGAATATCTGCTGGCATAATCCCATTGCAAGGCGCCACTTGTCCAGTTTTGCCGATTCCTACGGGCCGCTATCAGTTTTAAGCTGTCAAAAAAACACGACAGGAGTCGATAAAGAGTAAGAATTAAGGCTCGGTTAGAATGACTAAATTATGCGTAGTAGGATCTGAACTATAGGTTTTCCATTCAATCTATTTTTAAGATCCAGTTACTATTTTTCCGTGGGGTCAGCGGGTTCCGTTGCAAAAGTGCTTAAGTCGTTATCATTCAGCAAGCGATATCGATGAAAGTGTGGCTTTTCTTCACTAATTGCCATTTAAACGCAAACAATTGCCCAATAGCACCATTTGAGCGTTTACAGTCGCGCTTGTGCGAGATAGATTAAAACCAATTGTTTTTATATCAAGTGGGCCAAGGGCTCCAATTTACTTCTTAGCAGGGTTGCGCATGTACTTTCAAACCGACGATATTCGTATTAATCAAATCAAAGAACT
>NZ_JBQDEX010000092.1:0-12042 GCF_052084945.1 Oceanisphaera sp. | reverse complement strand
TGCTCCATGCTATATCGGCACTCACGCCATCCATGGCGCTCGGAAGTCATGTGTTGAAGCCAATACGATTGGTATTATAGGTTGGTATAACAGCTCTATCATTAAGTTTGATGCGCAATAAAAAAGCCCCAGCAGACAAGTATCTACTGGGGCTAGCTTATCACTGATATAGGGGTCAGCAATGTGCGATCATTCTTGCAACGTTATCAGTCAATAAAGGATTAAAACGTATAACTCATCGTTACTGCAGCACCCAAGGCATCGTCAGAGCCAACAAAGCCTGCTAAATCTAGGTGAACAACATTAAAAGGAGACAGCCCAATACCTGCTGTAAATACGTTTGGCAAATCACCTTTAATGTCAGCACGGTAACCGGCACGCAGCTGTGCCCAATCCCATGCATTTAGTTCTAAACCGGCACCTGCATACTGAGATGACTGTACATGTGTAAAGCCTTTGGTTTCGGTTAAATCAACATCTGCCGCTAAAGTGATTAATCGGCCGCGATATGCCGCACCAGCACTAACAAGCGGGCTTACTTTATAAGTATATGCCTGACCGTCCACTTCTTTTGTTTTTATATCACGTGCAATGAGGTTGCGCGCGCTTAAACCAAAGGTGACGTGGCTAAAATCAACCGCTACCCCTAAGTCGGCGTTAAAGCCGGTGTCACTGTCACGATATTTACTATCATTAATATCATCGGTTTCAAAGTTAGTAGCGTTAACATTGTAGTTAAAGGTATCGACTTTTTGCAGTTTTGGCGTTACCCCAAAATGCACCGGCACCCCTTGAATATCTACAATTTTGGCCACTGCCAAACCGTAGTCTTGTACTAGTGCCGCTACCGCACGGGCTTCTGATTTAAGCTCCTTAAGCCCCTCATTCGTCAAATTAGGATCATTAGGATCAATAGTCCCGTTGGCAATGCCCTCTAACTTACCAAGGTCATCTTCATGCACATGTGTTGAAATAGCAACCGAACCATACCCATTGGCAAATAAGCTAGCAGACCCCCAGCGTGTGGGCAGCGTGGCTACAATATTAACCCCTACGTTGGCATCAACTTGTTTATTATCAATAGCGCGTAAGTCATCCGCAACGGCCTTCGCACTTTGCTGCACATCCGGTGCATTAAAATCAATATCTTGCTCAAAGCGATCGTAACTATCAGATAAATCGTCAAAAGCATCAATCAAGTCATCTTTATCACTGGCTTGAATACCTATGCTGGGTAACACCAATGAAAAATCATCTGTTACTTTATCATCTTTCGCTACTAAGGCTGGGTTAACTAAAGCTGCTACGCCGTAATGCGAGCTAGCCACACCCACTCCGCCCATGGCGTCGTTTCTGGCATCAAAATAGGTGTTTGCCGCAAAGGCTGAAGTGGTTAAAACCGAGGTGCCTAAGGCTAAAGCAATAGACATTGAGAGTGTATTTTTTGACATGTTTAAATTCACATAGGTATATGATTGATAGGCGCGAATGATACCATTATTTGCCTCACCTTAAATAACTAAACCCTATAATATGGTCATTTCAGAAGCTTTGTCGCAACAATATACTTGTTACAGCACAAAATAACTGAAAACCACTTAATTCAATCACATAATGTAAATAAGCTAGGAGCTTTCTGCTATTAATGCCAAGCAAAGAGGGTTATATTTTAAAAATTCTGTAGTAACGTTTCGTTATACTTATCAATATTTAAGCTAACGTGATATTTTTCTGCGAGATTATTGAGTTCGGTTTGCTTAACAGCCAGTTCATCCATAATCAAGGTGTTATCATCTAGCTTCCATAATAAACGTGATCCCGAATAACTGTATTGCAGTATCAGCATGGCATCTGGGTTGCCCTGCTTAGCGGCTGCTTCTATTTTGCGCATTTTACGGGTGATTTTATTCAATGACTGCTTGAGCTGCCATACATAATAAACTTCAGTAAAATAGGGATGATGGCGATATTTATATAAAATAAATCCCACCAGTGCTGCGCTTACCAGTACGCCAATCGCATTCCAGTGAAAATGGCT
Source organism: Oceanisphaera sp. (assembly GCF_052084945.1). NCBI lineage: Bacteria > Pseudomonadati > Pseudomonadota > Gammaproteobacteria > Aeromonadales > Aeromonadaceae > Oceanisphaera > Oceanisphaera sp. The sequence goes on along the minus strand of NZ_JBQDEX010000092.1, from coordinate 10,004 downwards.
GCCACTGGGATCGGGAAATAAAGCAATAAGAGTGTAAGAAATTAGTAAACTCAATATGGCTAAACAGAGAGCACAACCGAATAGTAGCTGATTAAAATGTTTACGATAACGGGTTTTATCTACTGATATTAACTTCATGAGCGACGGGTACTTAGCTAAATAAAATGATGGATAATTGTAACTGAAATACGCCTTAGCCACCACGGTTTGTACGCTAGACTCCATAAGAGCCTTGCTCAAAATGCACGCGCTACTCTGTTAACCTTGTGGCTCTCCCCCAATAGTGGATCATAATGTGATGTATCAAAAACAGGCAGAACAAGAAACCCTTGCAATTTTTGTTGATGTACAAAATGTGTACTACACCTGTCGTCAAGCACTTGGGCGCAACTTTGACTATAACGCCTTTTGGGCAAAGGTCACTGCTAATCGTAAGGTGGTTGCAGCATATGCTTATGCCATTGATCGTAATGATGAAAAACAACGCCAATTTCAGCATATTTTGCGTGCCATTGGTTTTGAGGTAAAACTAAAGCCTTTTATTCAACGCCAAGACGGATCAGCTAAAGGGGACTGGGACGTGGGGATCACCATAGATATGTTAGAAAGTGCAAAACTGGCTGATACATTAGTGCTGGTGTCCGGTGACGGCGATTTTGCTATTTTAACTGATAAACTAAGAACGCATTACGCTAAGCGAGTAGAAGCTTACGGCGCCCCTGCCCTGACCGCTAACGCCTTAATAGAGGCCGTTGATCAGTTTATCGCCATTGATGATTCTCTTTTACTGTAGCCAACAAAAAACCGCCCGAAGGCGGTTTTTTTCTGTCTTTTATTCGCAATTAAGCGCGAATGAAATCCAGGTGAGTCAGCTTAGGCTTGAAGGGGTGACGCTGTACGTCTTGAACTTTAACCTTCACTTCTTTGCCATCAATCACTAGAGTCAGTACTTCGCTGTAAAACGCATCTTCAGCTTGGGCAATGATCGCTTTTTTGTGATCCAAAGCAACAGCGACTGGCTCTTGGCCTGCACCATAAACAATGGCAGGTACTTTATCTTCATGACGCAGGCGGCGGCTCGCACCTTTCCCCAGGTCTGAACGAACTTCTGTTTCGAATACGAATGACATAATTTTCTCTCTATAAGGTTAGTGGCAAATGCTGCGACCGGCATTTGCCTGTAAAAATCGCGCGGATAATAACATGCACCACAGGCGACCACAAGATAAAGTCACAGCTCACGTATTTGTTGCAAAATTCGTTTATCAGATATGGGGTAGGCGGTGCCTAAGGTTTGAGCAAAATAAGAGACCCGCAATTCTTCTATCATCCAGCGGATTTCGGCCACCTCATTCGATAATGGTTTACCTTTAGACTGCTTATTAAGCAGTTGCTGATAAGCCGCTTGTACCTGCCCAACTTTTAGCAACTGCACTCTATCGCGCTGCGGGTCGACAGGCAGTTTCTCTAAGCGTCGCGATAACGCAGTTAAATAACGTCCAATATCCCTTAATTTTTCACTGCCCGTGGCCGTTACAAATCCGCGAAAGATCAAACCATCTAATTGCGCTTTAATATCAGTCATCGCCATGGCTTGAGACAAATCAATTTTGCCCTTTAGCTGCTTTTTAATGCTATGAGCCTGACTGAGTACCGCTTCAACTTGTACGGCAATGTTAGCCACAGTGTGGTTTAGTTCGCTCGCAACCTGCTCTTTTAGCTGTTCAAACTCAGTGGGCGACCAAGCGGGGGCACCATATTGGCGCATTAAAGCTTCTATGCCTGCTTGAATGCAATCATCCACTAAATCCAGCACTTTACCGTAGGGGTTAAAGTACAATCCAAGTTTAGCCTTATTGGGTAACTTCTCATGTAAATACTTAATGGGGGACGGCAATTGCAATAACAGCAATCGGCGCTGCCCTTGCCACATGGTCTGGGCTTGACTGAGCTCATCTTCGCATAAGGTGAGCGCAACACTGGTTTTATTATCAACCAGTGCCGGATAGGCTTTCACTTCAAATCCGGCGCGTTTGGCAGCATAGGTTTTAGGAATGGTACGATCAGGAAACTGCTGTAAGTTGTCTTGCTCAAATCGATCGTCATCCACCACTTGGGTAAGTGCAGTTTGCACTTGGCCTTGCAACGACAACTTAATCGCCTCTAAATCACGCCCAGCAGCCAAAGTGTTACCTTTAGCATCTTGCACACAAAAGCGCATCAGTAAATGCACCGGCAACGCCTGCCAATTCCACTCCTCTCTTGGTACTGTTACCCCAGTCATTCGACGTAAGTGCTTTTCTACTTGATCAAGCAATTCCCCTTCAAACGGGGTCACTGCCGACAACACCGCCTCGGCAAAGTTGGGCGCCGGCACAAAGTGTTTACGCATCGGTTTAGGCAAAGATTTGATTAAACTCACTATCAGCTCTTGGCGTAACCCTTGTACCTGCCACACAAAAGGCGCAGCCGTTACCTGATTGAGCAGAGGCAACGGGATTTGCACCGTGACACCGTCTTCTTCTAACCCTGGCTCAAATTGGTAGCTTAATGTGAGGTTAACGCCATCATGTTGCCATGTGTCGGGGTAATCTTGTGCTGTTACCTTACTTGCGCGCTCGTTGAGTAGCATATCTTCACTAAAATGCAGCTGCTCGGGCGCTTCTTTATAAGCGTTTTTCCACCACTTATCAAAATGGCGAATTGACACTATATGCTCAGGCAAGCGTTCATCATAAAAGCGAAACAGGGTTTCGTCGTCAATGACTAAATCACGACGACGTGACTTATGCTCTAGCGCTTGTGCTTGATCAAGCAAGGCGCGGTTATCATGAAAAAAAGCATGGCGCGTATTTAGCTCACCTTCAACTAATGCTTGGCGAATAAATAACTCACGGCACAATGTCGGGTCAACCTCGCTATAATTGACCCGCCGGCGCACGACCACCGGCAAGCCAAATAAGCTTTGGCTTAAATAGCCCATGACTGCCCCTTGGCGCTTTGACCAATAGGGCTCACTATAACTGGATTTAAGTAAATGCTTTGCACCGCGCTCTATCCAATCTTGCTCAATACGCGCAGCGGTACGGCCATATAAACGATGGGTTTCAGTCAGCTCGGCCACCATCACCCAACGGGGCGGCTTTTTGGCTAATGATGAGCCAGGCACTAATACAAAACGAGCGTTTCGCGCACCGATAATGTCTTTTTTATCACCGTCGCGCAGCCCTACTTGGCTTAACATGCCGCTCAGTAACGCCTGATGCAGGCTATTGTAATTTGCCGGTTCGCTATTAAGCGAAAAGCCCAGCTCTCGTACCACTAACCGCAACTGGCTGTAAATATCCTGCCACTCACGCACTCTTAGGTAGTTTAAATACTCCCTAATACATTGCTTGCGAAACTGATTGCCACTTAGCGCCGTTTGTTGCTCTTTAAGATGATTCCACAGATTAATGTAGGCCACAAAGTCTGAGTCTTTATCGGCAAAACGACGATGCATTTCTGCTGCCGCTTGTTGCTTATCTTGTGGTCGCTCTCTGGGGTCTTGAATACTTAACGCGGCGGCAATGACCATAACCTCGGTTACACAGCCTTGCTCACGGGCAGCGAGCACCATACGCGCCAATCTAGGATCAACCGGTAAACGCGCCAAATCGGCCCCCAAAGGCGTTAAACGCAAGTCCCCCTGCTCCCCTAACACGGCACCTAATTCTTCGAGCAGGCGAATACCATCACTAATGTGTTTGCGCTCAGGGGCTTCAACAAACGGAAAGCCCGAAATATCACCTAAGCCTAATGCCAGCATTTGCAAAATCACCGAGGCCAGATTAGTGCGCAGTATTTCAGGATCGGTAAATTCGGGGCGGTTTAAAAAGTCATCTTCACCGTATAAGCGAATACAAATGCCCGCCTCTACTCGTCCGCAGCGCCCCATGCGCTGATTGGCACTGGCCTGAGAGATAGGCTCAATAGGCAAGCGCTGCACCTTGGTGCGATAAGAATAGCGACTAATGCGGGCCGTGCCGGGATCAATCACATAGCGAATGCCAGGCACAGTCAGTGAGGTTTCAGCCACGTTGGTGGCCAGCACAATGCGCCGCCCGGTATGAGATTGAAAAATGCGGTTTTGCTCGGCATTGGACAGCCGAGAATACAGCGGGACGACTTCTGTGTGGCGTAGCGCTAATTTATTGAGCGCATCGGCGGTGTCGCGAATTTCCCGCTCACCATTCATAAAAATCAGAATGTCGCCGGGGCCTGCTTGGGTTAACTCGGTCACCGCATCAAAAATACCCTGTAGCTGATCTCGGTCGCGGTTATCATCCACCAAAGGCCGGTAGCGCAACTCAACGGGGTAGGTCCGCCCCGACACACTAATAATAGTCGCTTGATTAAAGTGCTGAGAAAAGCGCTCAGGATCTATGGTAGCCGAGGTAATAATGATTTTTAGATCGGGGCGTTTGGGTAACAACTGCTTAAGATAGCCCATGGTAAAGTCGATATTAAGACTTCGTTCATGAGCCTCATCAATAATAATAGTGTCGTATTGGCGCAGCATACGATCTTGCTGAATTTCGGCCAGCAGCATGCCGTCTGTCATCAGTTTAACTTGGGTTGAATCACTGACTTTATCGTTAAAGCGGATTTTGTAACCAACACGCTCGCCTAACTCACACTCGAGCTCTTGGGCTAACCGCGCCGCCACACTGCGCGCCGCCAGTCGTCTTGGCTGCGTATGACCAATGGTGCCATCAATACCCAAGCCAAGCTCAAGGCACATTTTAGGGATTTGCGTAGTTTTACCCGAGCCAGTTTCACCGGCAATAATCACAACTTGGTGATCACGAATCGCTTCCTTAATTAGCTCACGTTTATCACTAACCGGCAGCTGCGGCGGAAAATGAATCGGCTGAGTAAGCAGTGTTTGGCGGCGACTACGCTCGGCCATAGAAATAGCCATTTGTAGCGCAATTTTCTCAAGCACTGTCTGCTGCTTAGCCGCAGGTAGTTTAGCCACCCCTTGCAAGCGACGGCGAAAGCGACCCCGTTCGGCCCCTCTGCATTCTTTTAGTCTTGTCTGCAACTGCTCAACCGACTGCGCCAAACCCTACCCCAACTCTCCAATAATAACTGGCGCTTAGTTTATCAGAAATGTGCTCTCAAAGAATCGATAACACGGGTCATTATCAACCACCATTTAAGTCAAACTAGTTAGCTAAGACAGATTACCTCATTTATGCGACTGCACACCTAAAAATGCCAAGTAGAGGCAGAAGCTATCTTATTGATGCTTTAATAAGCAAAATATAGCGGGCCACATATAACTTAATTTATGCAAAGCTCTTTTTATATCAAACTATGCAACCAAACCAAGTCACCGCCTCTTTTACCACCAAATCGTTCAACAAACCAAACACCCCCTTAACTTACTGATAGAACAATAAAAATAAGATAAAAAAAGCATAAACCTAAGACTAACGTTAGTGTAAAAGCAGAACCACCAGCACATAGACTAGCAAAAATAAGACTTACGTCTAATAAACCCCTCCTAACCTAACTAAACAACAAACATAGATTGAAAAGAGACCATAAACACGCTATATTGAACCTACAGACCACAAGTTGAGGAAGGCTAAAAATGAAAGAGCTAGTGATTACCGTCATTTTTACAGTTGGCGTTGCTTTAGTCGCTGTTTCTGCCCCTTCCTTGGCACAGATGTAAATGAGCCCAGGAAGACAGGACTGTAAGACATAAAATAATAACGATAATAAAAAATCGTACAGTGAAAATAAAATCAGTTTCACAACAAAAAGGCACCCTAGGGTGCCTTTTTGTTGTATTGCTTATGTCGCGAGCCGCTTAATAAGGCGCTACGCTGAGGTTTCTGCCTGATCCGACCAAACGCACTCTTTGCCCTGGCTGCCAGTTACGATCCGCTTTTTGCACGATCACCAAATTTTCACCATTATCGGTGCGCACTTCAATTTCTACGGCTTTAACTTGATTAACTTTATCTTCGGCTCGTGAACCTACCATGGAGCCTGCGATAGCACCCACTGCGGTTGCCAAAGCTTGCCCTGAGCCACCGCCCACTTGGTGCCCTAAAATGCCGCCTACTGCACCGCCGCCTAATGTACCAATGGCATTCGGATTTTTATCTCCTGACTGAATAAGCACAGGGCGCACTGAACTTACTGTTGCATAAGTCACGCTTTGTGCTTGCTTAGCCGCACCGCTGCCATACACATCACCTGAGTAAACATCAGGGTTGGCACACCCTGCTAGGCCAAATGCCGCCACCATGGTCAGTGCTGATAATGTTTTTAGTCTCATATTTCCACCCTTCTAAATACTATGTGAGTATTATTCTACTCTTATACTAACATAAACCTGTACACACTAGGTTGAATGTTAAATATAGCAAAGGCCAACACTCGATCGGCCTTTAGCAACATACGATGAATAAACGCCAATTTATATGGTGGTGCCCACCGGCTTGTTGCTTAATAAACGCATCATCAACAACCATATCCCCCAGCCTGTGACTAACAAAATAACGAACAAAAATAACCCAGCCTGAAACCGCTCTAGCATCATGCCCGCCATCATAGGTCCCGCTAGTGAACCTAAGCTATAGACGAACATCAACTTTTGCGTCATTTTTACCAAGGCTCTGCCGTTCATCTTGCCACAAGCATAAGCCATGGTGGTGGGATACAAGGTAAATCCACCGGCTCCCAACAGGGCGAACGCCAATAATAATATGCTTTTTCCCTCACACTCCCACAACAGCAAACAGCCGATACCGATCATGGCCGTTTGTACTGCCATCATGGTTTTTTGGCCAAGTCGATCTGACAAAGTGCCATTAGGTAGCTGAAATGCCATGCCGCATAAAATAAGCCATGCCATATAAAGGCCAACCTCTTCGCCTAAAGCCAACTGCTTTAGCTGAATAGGCATCAAAGAAGACAAGACTCCTAATAACATCCCTGCCACCAAGCAACCGACTAAGCCTAATGCACGCTCAGACCGAGGAGGCTTACTATTAGCCACCATACTTGTTGTGGGATCACCGTTTAAGTCTGGGCGCTGCGTCCAATAAAGCGGCACAACAGATAACAGACATAAACCGGCAGCTAAACAAAATCCCAGTATGCCCGATAATGGGATCCAATCGATAAACAGCTGACTAATGCCATAGCTAAAATAATACACCAGCATATAACGCGCCATAGAACGAGAGCGCTGGTTTAAGGGGGCAACACCCAATACCCAGCTTTCTACCGCGACAAAGCCAATCGCGGCAGCAACGCCTGCAAACATGCGCAGTATTAACCACAGTGGTAATAAATCCGTCCAAGTTAAAGCTAACGCGGCCAGCGCCATGGTGACACAGCACAGTATTAAGGCACTAACATGCCCGCAGTACTGAATAAACTTATCGGCAAAAAAGCTAGCACCAAACATCCCCAAATAGAAAGCAGAGCCGACTAAGCCCACTTGTGCGGCAGAGGCTCCTTGTGCATTCAAATACACCGCCACCAAAGTAAGCAAAAACGCATTACCCAAGGTAAGCAGTATTAAATGAAAATAAAGGGGAACTAAACGCATAACGCCTCCGAATTTTGAGGCGCGCATGTTAGGAAGAAGAGACAGTTAAGTACAACGAGAAAAATTTACTCTAATCTGCAATTTTTTTGCTGTTTAATTTATGTTAACTGATAACTGCCAGATAATGCCCTGCCCCACGGTTAGTGCACCTAATATTAACAAGGCGGCAACCGCAATCACTGGTGGTTTAGTCTGTTGCTTTCGTAACAAAGGCACTAACCAGATCATAGCACCCAATAAAATGGCCCCACACAGCTGACCAAACGGCATAACCAAGCTCTGCACAGGCACAGCGACCGTGGTAGCTTGCTGCATCAACAGGGTTTGTATCAACAAGTAGATCACTAACCCCAGAGAAAAGCCGATGCCAGCCAATGGTAATAATCCATTAAATGCCTGCAAGCGGTGTTTAGCCCGTACCATAATAAGATGAGCAAACACACAGCCCCCAGCACCGGCCATAAAGATAGCCGCCGGCCCCACTCTAAATACTAATGCAGCGCCATACATTAATACCAACACTAATGCCGGAACATGCCACGCTAAAGAAAGGCTACGCTTACCTTGTAAACGAGCCTGATACAAAACACCCGCCAGCCCTATCACTAAGCTGGTACCTCCTAGCCATAACAGAAATGGAGGTACTTTAGCTTCTACCGACAACATAAGGGCTAAGCCAAACACAGCCCAAACTGACATTAAGCCATCACTGATGCGTCGTCGTTGCCCTGGGCATAAATCACCATTGCGTAATATCCACAGTAATAATACCAAGGCCGCCATGGCAGTAAGTGCCAAGGGCGCAAAAAGTCGCGCCGCCAAGTGTTCAGTCATTTATTATTCTCCAAAAGATAAAGAAAGCGAAAAGCGGCTACAACGTCAGTCATAGAGCTTCAAGCTATGTCATGCTAGCCTTGTTTTCGGGCATTCGCGACAATTCGAGCAAACATGCGCCTGAGCTCTGTCGGCACTCTTTTTACACCTTGTAGTTCAATAGCCTCTATTATCGCTAGCGCCATACCCGGCTTAGTGCGTCGACTGAGTGCACGCTCTATGATCCGATTGATTGGAGTATGAGCATCATATATTTGTGCCTCTTCACGAAATACAGACTCTAACCCGTTATCAAATAAATAACGCTCAATATCAATATTAGGTAGTACGGTAAGGTGATTTGTTTCACGCTCACCTCGCAGCAGGCTACGCACCCCTTGGGCATATTTTTGTCCCGCTTCATCTCCGTCAGTCAGCAGATGCCAACCAATGCCAAAATCTCGGGCCACCTTAATTAAGGGGCTATAGCCACATTGTGCAAATTCAATAATACGAATGCCTTCTGCTGGCAGTATATAGCCACAAATTCGCGCTAACTCATTGAGCAACCAAATTTCAGTTTCTCCCTCAACCAATAGCCAATAGCGCGCAAATAACGACATAGGGCGATTAATACGCACATGAAAGGCAATGCGGCGCATATCTTCGCCGTTGTACTTTTCATTACCAATACGAAAACTTTTGGTTTGGTGTGGCTGGCGCACTAAACGGCGTAAATGATGCAATGGAAATGCCGAGAGTAAGTCACCTGAGTTAGTTGTTACCAGTTTTTGTCCGGGAAAACGGTCTAAAATCCCCCAGGTCACCGCCAACATAGTGGGATGTAAGCGGCTCTCGGGGTCTTCAATCAAAAGTAACGGCCGTGCGCCGGTTTCAATAGGTCGCCCACCGCGCGCTTGCAAAATAGTGTGGGCTACGGTGGACAATGCTAAAGACAAGTTACTTTCTTCACCTTTAGGCTGCCAGTTATTCAACTTACCCAGTTGGCTTAGGGTAACGGGGTGAATAGCAATATCGCGCGCCCGCCTTGGGGCACGGCTAGTCGCCCCTTGTGGGGTAAAATAGTGTTCCAGTAATTGACGTAGCGCGTCTAAACCGGCCTTAATATCTTGTTGAGGAAGGTTGTCTTCTTCGGCTAATTGCTCACTGAGCTGGTTTAGTAGCTGTTCATAGTCTCCATTTAAATTAACAATAGGTAAATCTTGTGGAGTACCTCGCGAATCTCGCAAACGAAACACTGGGTTCATTTCAATTAATTGATGTACTAACTGCTGGGCATTATCAAGCTCAAGTGCCATTCCTGTGGCATTTGTAAAACCATGATGACTGATAATTTTTTGCCCTGTACGGTTAGCTGTCGCGCGATAATGCACTCGATGAAAGCCATCTTTGTGCTTTACCCACACCGGCTCAAGGCGCGCTAAGCGAGAGGAATGCTCACTAATACCGGGCCTATGCTCACGATAAGTCAGTACTATTTGCAGCTCATTAATGGCTTGCTCGGAGTCAGAACGGTAGAAATCTTCTTCTACAAACTGATAACAGCAGCCGC